>JAABQY010000266.1 GCA_011391225.1 Desulfobulbaceae bacterium
ATGTTCCATAACTTTGGCAATCCACAGGGGATTTTCTCCTAAAGAGAGGGCTGTCGTTGCAAAACTATGCCTGGTTTGCATCATTTGTTACCGGCGGCGTGAAAATGTAAAAAAGTGGCGGTTTTAAAATGCTGTTTTTGGGCGGTGACAATCTGCCGTACCGGGCGTTTTTCCTCGGTCCGGCAGAATAGTTATTTCTGCAAGTTTAGACCTCAACCTGCTGTTTCATGCGAATCTGAAGATTCTTACTGAAACTTCAGCTCCATGGCCTGCTCATGGTAGAGATGGTTGATCTGGGAATTATCGAAAACTGCAATGCCGAAGGGGTAGCTCTTGCTCTTGTCGGTAAACTGGACGTCCTGAGTATCGGCATTTTCTCCTTCGGTTTTCAGAGCGCGCTGCACTTCCAGGGTCCAGGTGCCGTTCTCATAGCGGTTACTGGCAAGGATATCGGCGCGACCACCGACCAGCGGGGCAATCTCGATGCCGGGAATGATTGCGCCTTCCTTAAAGGTATCGACAAACGGCACCTTCTTGCTGGGGATGACATAATACTGATCATCGGCATCGGGATTTTGATTCATGAATGCCGGGCCGGTTTTGTCGGCGTTATTATTGTCTTTATAACCTCCGCCCTTGGGAGAGGTATCGTTCATACGGCCCCAGCCTTCATTGACCTTGGGGTCTTTATTGTTGTTGACATACTGATCATCAAACATCCCCACCGGCATGGTCCGGACAAATTTGGCATGCCACATGTCAATGGTTTCAGCGGCGGAGTTGGTATATTTCCGACCGGGTGAGGTGTCGCCTTTTTCATCGAGATGGCAGGCAACCATACAGCCTTCGGCCTCAAAGCCTTTGGTGCTGATGTTCCAGAACATGGCCAGTTTATCTTCGTAATAGGTGTTTTCCTGGCCGGCACTATCTTTTTTGGTCAGCTTTTTCCAGGTACCATCAGCCTGCTTCACCCACGGAGAACGAGCGAGACTCTTGGTTGGGTCCTTGTAGCTGATGAGGAAGTAGATGTTTTTGTCATCGTAGAGCGATTTGATATTCACCGCAGTGCTGGTCATTCCCGGATAGCCGTTGCTGGGTGTGTAAGGGAGTTGATCGACGGTTACCACCAGTGGTTTGGCAGCATCCCAGGTCTTGTCGGCCTTCCCATCAAGAACAATTGATCCGCCCGCCTTGGTACTGATCAGCGTTTTATCGGCCGCATATACAGATGAACCTAAAGCAACTATTCCAGCCATTGTCAGTATTCCGATCTTTTTCATGTTGTTCTCCTTGAAGAGTGTTTTGAGATGGATTTGGAACGAAAAATCATTCCTATGCTCGAAGTATATGAATGAAACTGATAGGAAGCCAGGAAATATATTTACTGAAAGGGCGGCAGTTGAGAAGAGAACTTCACAAATCGGGGTTAGTGCGCCGGAGTTAGGAGGTAATTCTTTTAGCAAACAGATGCAGGCAATCGAATATTTTTTTCTTGCAGGGTCAAACGATAAACTTTTTCCCGATTTACCGACTTTTGAAATTAACGATCTTGTCCCTGTTGATGTTTCTTGAATCTAAAATGAGATCTGCACCCTCACCGTGAAAAGCGATTTTCATTGGCAACCTTAACCATTTAAGCAAACCTGCAAGTTAACCTTATTACTGTTTCCATTTTTCTCGTATCGACACATATATCCCATGTCTGACGATGAATATTCGTCTAAAAAGCTAATAGCCCTGTATTCACGTGGTTGATGACCATTAGGTCTTGGTCGCCAAACCTGCTGGCAAGAAGTGGCGTGGTGCGATGTTGTTCAACGTGGAAAAGAACGGTGATGTTTAGGAAGTACTTGTTATCATTTGTTCTTATGTTTTTTTATTTGAAATTAAGAACCTAATCTGCTTGGGCCATGCTGTAAAATTCTGTCAAGTTTGTTAAATGACAGGCCCCTTTTTTTTTGCTGCATTTGCGAGATGTTATGTAGTTTCCACTGTATGGCAGGGAGATTTGCTGCTTCTGAAAACGCGAACAGTGCCCAATTTGGTTGGCCGTTTTTTATGGAAAGTAAGAACTCCTTGTCCTTATCATTGAGCAATTCATGAATCCGAGATAGAAGCAAATCTCTCGCTGCGTAGAGTTCCTCGATTGTTATTTCTTCACGGGTCATCCCTATAAATTCATTCTTATACATTTCCTGAATGTCCTTGGGCGATGGATCAAGTAACTCGGCCATCGGACGACTATGGCTAATAAGGTACACCAGGAAGCAATTTTTGAGGTCCTCTGTTATGCCTTCATTTGATAGTAGGTGTTTCACATCGAAAAGATCCCTTGGATGCTGGCGATCTAGTGCAGCACAAATTTTTCCGGCAAAAAGATCAGAAAAGTGTAAAAGACGCATCTTTGCAGCACCGAAAACTTCTTCAACTGTGGGCGATAATTTGTTTGTTGCCACGGGATGTATACTTCCGCGTAGAACAGGTGTAACTTCAATCTTGATAACGGCATCCTTTCCGTAGATTTGGATGCGATTACAAAGGGATGTGCCGTGCATTGCATTCTCGGTCACTCGTGTCCCGGGAATATATCGAGCGATATTCTTTCCGATTCTTTTGAGGGCAGAATCGATTTTAATTAAGCTTGTGTCGCGGTCTTCAAGAGGAATATATGCAAGATCAATGTCTACAGATAGCCGAGGCATATCACGTATAAATAAGTTGATAGCTGTTCCACCTTTGAGCGCAAAACATTCCTCTTTTTGAATTTGAGGAAGTGCAGCCACCAGTAATTTTACTTGATTAAAAAAAGTCGGGCTGAGTGCCATTGGCCATTCCTTTGGGTACAGTAATCTGAAGTTCTTTATCCAATGATCCGCTTCGGATTATCATTCGCTTGCCTTTGCCAAGATTGATATTGGAGACATTAAGTGAATCAAGGCACTGAAGATTATGTCTTTTCACAAACCACAAAAATAATCTGTTCACTTGGACTTTTTTGCAGGCGGATAATAGCTGGTTGAGTAGATGTGGTCTCAGGGTAGTCGCTGTCTCAAAATACTTGTCAACCATTCTAAAGCTCGCTTCGTCAGTTACATCATTGAGCATCTCTAGCAGTGCCAGTTCCACAGTGGCAAATGGAATAGGCCAATCCCAATGCCCAAAGGGACGGTGGTTTATTGAAGCAGCAGGTAGATCGGTAAATATTCTTAATCGATGGGCTACCATTTCCACCGGGTTTTTATGAGTGATCAACCAATTCGGAAATATTTCTTCACTAAAGACATGTAATTGCTGCATTCCGCCCAAGGGAAGATAGT
>JAABQY010000267.1 GCA_011391225.1 Desulfobulbaceae bacterium
GCGCACCCTGCGGAGCAATATGTGGTAGAACAGCTCTTACGGCGCTATAAGACACCTGCCCTGCCGTTTAAGGTTGGGGGATCGATAAAAAGACCGACCTTCAGATTCAGCATGTGATAATGCCCATGAAATCCCGTATCCCCGGCATATTTCCCCTGCTTCTTATCACCCTGCTCTGTGTTGGTTTGGTTGAAGGGGGGTATTTATTATTTGAACATTTTGTACTTAAGATCTTTGAGAGCCATAAGCCCATAGAACAAATATCGACAACAAACCCTGAAAACAAGGCGGCAGATGCAGTAAAAAATGACTATCGAGTGATTCTCCAACGAAATTTGTTCGGCCCACCAGCGGACAGTGAAAAGTCGGTAGTTCCTCCTGCTCCAGACCCAAAAGTAGCTTTGTCAGCCACAACACTGGAAATTGTGCTCATGGGAACGATCACCGGCAGCGCTGGAAACGAAAGGGCAATAATCATGGACAAGAAAAGTTTTAAGCAGAATTTATACGAGAAAGGTGATGCAGTTAAAGGAGCATCGGTTAAAGAAATTTCTCGGGGCAAGGCAATTTTGTCTTATAACGGCAAGGATGAAATACTTGATATGAGTGAAGCGGCCAAAGTGCGATTGCCGGTAAAAGTACAACCTCAAGCTATTCCTGCCCCTGTTGCCCCAGGTCAAAGCAGTACCCCCTTGCGGGTGGTGCCACGGTCGGCAAAAGCCATCGATCCCGGAAAACCTGTGAATGAGATGCCGATGCCAATGACACCGCCGCCTCAAGGCAGCACTTCTGGAGTACCCACAACCGAGATGCCGATGTCAATGACACTTCCGCCTGGAGCAATCGATCCCGGAACACCTGCAACCAATATGTCGGAACCAGTACAGGAGCAACCTATGAATGTAGAGAGAGTTAAGAGAACCCTTGTCCCACAGAGGGTATATCGACCGTCACAACCGATCAATAAACAATAATCCGAAAGGAAATATCAAAGCACCAAAGGTGAATAGTCAATGAGCACGCTGCAATATTCGATAATAAGTGCAATCATTTTCTGTCTGTTATCAGGATACTTCCCTAATTATGCACAGGGTGAGGACCTGCCCCGCCCGCTGGCGGAAATCTTCCCCGAAAAAGGTGAGGTTGGTAAACGTATTATCACAATTGGTCCACTGACAGAAATGTCCCCCGAAAAAGGTGACGCCGGTAAACGTTTTATCACAATTGATTTCGACAATGTCGATATTCGTTTGTTTATTAAATATATAGGTGAATTAACCGGAAAAAATTTTGTTGTCGACAAAGCTGTTCAGGACAATGTGACGATAATGTCACCAACAAAAATTTCCGTCGAAGAGGCCTACAGAGTTTTTGAATCGGTGTTGGAAGTGCATGGGTTTACAACTGTTGAGGCGGGATCCGTCATTAAGATAATGCCCTCGGCAAGGGCCAGGTCGCAGAACGTGCAAATGATGAACAGCGGTTCTTTGGGTAATCCTGCCGATAGGATTGTCACCCAGTTGGTACCATTGAAACACAGTTCTCCGGATGAAATGCAAAAGGTATTGACGCCGCTCGTTGCCCAGACCTCTGTTCTTATCGCCCATGCCCGTTCGGGAATATTGGTCATTACTGAGACACTCTCAAATATTCAAAAATTACTGGCCATCATTAAGGCTCTTGATGTCGAATCGAGGGAGGACGATTTTGCGGTAATTCCACTGGAAAATGCCTCGGCAACGGCGCTTGCTAAGCTCTTTACAACTATCTATCAAAATAGTGGTGGGGCGAAAAAAACGGCTGAAGGAGTTGTTGGTGACAGTATAAAAGTTGTTCCATACGAACGTGTCAATGCCCTCATCATCTTTGCCAATGCCAGTGAAATGGGCCGGGTGAGGAATTTAATTACCCTCCTCGACACCGAGGTGCAGCGTTCTGAAGGAAACATCCACGTTTATTATCTGCAAAACGGCACAGCTGTGGAAATGGCCAAGGTGCTCAACGTGCTTCCGGAAAAACAGGCCAAGCAGGACGAAGGCAATACCGGAAAGGTTGCAGCAATTTCCAAGAATGTCCAGGTGATGGCCGACGAAGAAACAAATTCTCTCATTATTAC
This sequence comes from Desulfobulbaceae bacterium, assembly GCA_011391225.1. GTDB lineage: Bacteria > Desulfobacterota > Desulfobulbia > Desulfobulbales > Desulfocapsaceae > Desulforhopalus_A. The sequence continues at coordinate 2,117 of JAABQY010000267.1, forward strand.
AGCCACTAAGGACGAATACGTGGTGTTGGAGGATGTCATACGACAGCTGGATATCCCCAGGCGCATGGTCTATCTTGAAGCCCTTATCATGGAGGTTGATGCCGACAATACCTTGGAGATCGGCGTCGAGTGGGCCGCCGGGGCAAGTTTTTCCGATGCTACTGGAATTGGTGTTTCCGGATTCAGCGGCGAGGATGGTTTTAATTTATTGAGTGGGATCAGCAGCGATCAACCGGTTTTGCAACCTGGTTTTTCGGCCGGGATACTGAAGCAGGGTATAAAAATCGGCAATGTGACATTTCCCAATATTGCCGCCATATTGAGAGCTGTTAAAACCAATGCCGATGTCAATGTCATTGCTACTCCGCAGATTCTCACCACTGACAACAAGAAAGCGGAGATATCCGTTGGCGAAAACGTCCCGTTTATAACCAGCAAAAACACCAACGCCAGTAATCAGGACTACACCCAGTATGAATACAAAGATGTCGCCACCAAACTGTCTATCACTCCGCATATAAATCAAGCAAACACCTTGCGGTTAGAAATTTTAACGGAGGTGGTGCGCCTGAAAGATGCTGGAGACACGCCAACCACCTTTAAACGAACGGCCACCACAACCGTTGTGCTGAATGATAATGACACCGTGGTCATTGGCGGGATAATCGGTCAAGATGCAACTGTAAAGGATTGGAAGATTCCGATTCTAGGAGATATTCCTTTGTTGGGTTGGCTTTTTAGGACCCACAGCACAACCGATCGAAAGACCAATATGTTTATCTTCATTACGCCGCGCATTGTTCGTAATCCGGCAGATGCAATATCCGTCACTCTGAAAAAAGAAACGCAGATGGGTGAGAGATTGCCGTCGGTTGCAGAGAAAATGAATGAAGCAACCTCTCTTGACCATACCAAGAAACTTCTCATGAAAGGATATGAAAGCCTGCAGGCTGGAGATTTCAGCAAGGCAAAGATGTTGTTTTTGAAGGTTCTGGAAATTGATCCGGCCAATCCCTATGCCATGATGAATATGGGCCTCATTTATGAGAAAGAAGGGCGAAATGGTCTGGCAATAAAAATGTATCAGGAAATTCTTACCGGAGGCAGTGATGCTGTTGCCGACAAAACCAATGATCCCGACAAAACCGGTATGACTCTTCGTGAACTTGCCATGGAAAACCTTGAGAGACTGAAGAAAACC
>JAABQY010000268.1 GCA_011391225.1 Desulfobulbaceae bacterium
TACCACCCGCCTGGAAGCCTATTGAACCCTCAATAACTGAAGATTTCCCAGTTACCTTGCCACCGCGATAAACCTGTCCGACCCCGTAGGAGCCACCAACTACAAAGCCAGCCTTGCCAATAGTTGGAAAGACCGCATACCCGTATGCGGTCTTGAAGTATTCTGCAGGGACGGGTGAATCCCGAAACACATTGATAGTACTGGAATAATCCTCCGCCGCAGCGGCAAAGGTCGATATCCCGAAAATTAAAGCAGCGATTGTCAATAGCGATATTTTATTCATTTCAAAACTCCATTTTGATGATATTTTATTTTTTTTATTCAACGAACCTGAAAAACCGAATTCTGTCAAAATCAATCCTGATTATTCGCATCGTATCTGTTCAGCATAGGGGGGTCCTCCACTCTCCCAGGGCTGGTCCCTTTCGAAAACTTTTGTATGCCTCTTGTTATTTCCAGAAAGGTTTAATGGAAATCAACGGAGCAATGTCGGAAAGCACCTTGACTATTTTTGTCCAGCATCAGATTGGACAAGGCACAAATATCCTTTCTCAAGTTTTATGCCAGGCGGCAATCTCATTGTCTTGCGTCACCCATTACCTTGATATTTATATATAATTATTAAATATTGTACCAATACAGCCGGTATCGACAGGCCAAAAATGGAGGTCAAATGTAACCAGTGGTCAAATACTACCACAAAAAGATGGCGGCAAACGACATTACTGGGCCTAACTTAACTGGGAATCTTGCCTGAAAAGCAGCAAGATGGATGAGGTGCCGCTGAATGTTCAAAACTCGGCACAATGATTGCAAACTATAAATAACCAAACAATTTCTAACTTCACAGAGATACAGATGTATGACCAGACCAATAATAAAACAATGACGACACTTAAGCAGTGCCCGTTTTGCGGGTCGGAACCAGTAATCCGCGAAAGAGAAGACGAATTTTTTGCTTTTTGCAACGGATGTTTCATTGTCGGCGATGCCTTCACATCGGAAAAAGAAGCAGCAGACAAATGGAACCGCCGCGCTCATCCCTGGTGTGATATCACGAGCGCACCAAAGGACGGGCGAGCGGTCGATTTGTGGATAAATGGTTACAGGGTGACAAATTGCCAGTGGGATCAGACTCAAGAGAAATGGACGGAGGGCTGGCTTGACGCTGAAGGTAAATATCAATCATTTGCAGTAATGTGGGCGCTACCAACATACTGGATGCCGATACCTGAGTCGCCGGAGGAGTAATATAATCGGCATTTCACACGCACACCCTTAAGTAAGATGGTGGCGATACCAGGCAACGAGACAGCGCCTTCAGTCTGCACATGAAGATCGAGCCTATTTATTAGTGCAAGACAGAGGGGAATGCCGATTCTTCCACGTTCCGGTAGACAAAGGGTTGAGCGCCAGAGAAAATCATGGTCCAGCTCTTCGGCGCTTGGATGTTTGAAACTGAAAACCTAGCAACCTTGCAAATTGACACCGGACATCACATGCTTGATGGCGCCGTCCTTACCGGCTGCATCCATGGCTTGAAAAATCAGCAGCAGTGAATACCGGTTGGAGGCATACAGCAGATTTTGCAGGGTATTCAGTTCCTTGACATGTTCCCTGAGGATTTCTTGATAGTGTTCCTTCGATTTATAGAAAGGTGGTATCTCCATCGACCATTTTTTAAGTTCAACCTTTTCGCCCGATTTCACTCGAAAATTCTTCAATTCTATATTCATAGTCACTCCTCCGGCAGAACGAGCCGCGTTGTTTATGTTTCACGCCCGATAGAAACCCAAACCGGTGACCCTCCGGCCTGAGCAGCCAACATAGATGGCAACCAACTCGTCGTGTTCGCTAGGCTGTTGGATTGTCATGAGCAGCAGTTCGCCGGTGTGCCCGCCAACAGATATTGCAGGGTTTTGCAGATGTTGTCGTATATACCGCGACCTTCTATTACTGCTCCAGCTCGATTCATTTGATTTTGTTCTTGGAAACGATTCATGCTTTCATATCACGGTCTTTGACTACTCTTCCGACGGTCTCTTTGATCTTACCTTTTACTTGGTGCATCTTGCCTTCTACGTTGTCTTTTGTACTTGATTTCATAGTGTTTCTCCTGGTTTGTCTCGGTGTACTCATATTACCGATATCTATTTATGACCCATTTCATTGGGTCTCTGCATAGCCGGCTGCAAGCCGACAGATTGAATTGATCAGGGACATGATTCTCTCGACGGTCATAATGTTATGGAACGCAATTAATGGGCACAGAAGTACACGCGGCTAAAGCCGACCAGCAGAATCATGGCTATTGCGCCGAGAACTGCCCCAACTCGCCGGCGCCACATATTAATGCCAGCCTGAATATGCATCAACTGGCGTTTTCTTATACGTTTTAGTTCTCAGTAAATGGTCGTTATGATGAAGTTCTAACGAATTTTTCCCGCTCCCACTGACGGGTTTTTGCCACAGCAATAAATGCGTCAGTGTCAATTGCATCAACTACTCCCGCCTCGTCCTCGTGTCCAATATTTGCACTTTCCAGAAGAGCCTCACCACCCTTATCGACGGCGATTGCCTTGAGATGACCAAAGGCATCGCGTACAAAATCGATCGCAGCACTTTCCCGCGAAAGTGTCGTTGCGCCTTTGTCGGAAAGGATGACGGCGACAGCATCAAAGAGCACAGAAGGAGCGCCGGCCAATTGTCCATCAGCCTCCAGTGTCGAGCCATCGGCAAGAATTATTCCACCTATTTTGGGGGCGACGATCTTGGCGACAGCCCCGGCATCGGTGACAGCCTGCTCCAATTTTTTCACAATAGAACCATCTGAACCGTCGGCGACCAGGATACCAACGGCGCGTCCCATAAGCGTCACTTTCATCTTGCCGATGATCTGCACTGCCGGTGAAAGTTCCATTTCCTGCACGGGTGCTGCCGCCGCAGGCGCATCGGGCAATGCATCGAGTCCAAGACCGGCTGTGACCCTGACGGCAAGGTCTTCCTCGATATGTCGCAGGTGACCAACCATCGCCACCCGCACGTGTCCATGTATGACCTTGGAGAGCTCAAACACCAGGGCCGAGGCGATATGCGCCTGCTCATAGGCGGTTTGGCTGAGATAGAACTGCCGCGCCTGACTGTAGTGATCGGCAAAGCTCTTGGCACGAATGCGGCCTTTCTCGCCTGTCTCCGTTACCGCAGCGCTATGAAAATCACTGCCCGACCCCTCTCGC
>JAABQY010000269.1 GCA_011391225.1 Desulfobulbaceae bacterium
TGTCCTCCTTTGTGTTAATTGGTTTGGGTTTGTTGAAAAAACGTTTTTTCAATATTCGAATGAATACATTGGGTTACTCAATATGGATCACGGTAGATCGTTTGCCTTGAAGTTTTCCTTCGCTCATTTATGCTTGATTGTGCATAGATTTATTATTTACATGCAATATTACGTACATCTTTACTGCCTGGCTCTTAATAGTCAAGTGTTTTTAATTGCGATATAATAAATGCCGATTAGTTGGGTAACACCTTTGAAAAAGAAACATCGAGCAGTTTTGCCGGACTGGCAAATGTTTTCCAACCATGGCGCACCCCGGCAGGGATGAAATAGCTTTCATGGGCAGTAAGCGTTTTTCGCTCTTCCCCGACAAACATTTCGATCTCTCCGGTGATGACCAGACCACACTGGTCAAAGGCATGCTCATGGCCGGTATCTTCCTTGCCGGCTGCTATCTCCATGCATACCATTATCAAACTGCTGCCTATTTCCGCCTTGCTCACAATGCCCGGTCGAAACGCTTGTAGTTGCAGGGTGTCTACATTCCAAAAAGTCATGTCTTTCTCCTTGTGGTGGATTATTATGAGCTGGAGCCCATCTTTTTCAAGATGAATTATAATTGCTCAAAGATACAGAAAAGTATAGTTTTTACTATTACAGCTTAGGCGGAACCTTTACTGTCTGTTTTCTCGGGCGAGATGAAAATGCCTTTGTCACCAACCCTCAACACTCTCATTTCTTGCTATGGCCATGTTATCGATTCCTTCCCTTGCTGACGCCTCGGCTTCTATGATTCCAGAATATCCGGATGCCGTAGCCGTGACCTTGGCGATGCGCCCGCTGCTGCATCCGATGTTTCAGACTCTTCCAGAGGGCATCTCCGAGTTCACCTTTGCCAACATATATCTATTCAGGGCGGGGCATAATTACGCGATTTCCAGGTTGCCGGGCGGTGTTCTGGTCATGCTCGGCCGGGATGAAGATCGGAGGTTTTTCATGTTGCCATTTGGCCTGCCGGACAAGTTGTTGCTGGCAACCTTGATGATTGACCACGGCAGGATGAAATGCGTTTCCACATCCCAGAAACCGCTGTTGGAAGATATGGGGTTTGTGGTCGCCGAGGACAGGAATAATTTTGACTACCTCTACCTTCGCCAGGAACTGGCAGAACTCACTGGTCGGAAATTCCAGAAAAAAAGAAATCTCATTAAAGCTTTTATTAATAATTTCCAATATGAAGGCCGACCCCTGCTGGAAGAGTATGTGCCGGATGCCCTGGGAATCCTCGAGGCATGGCGAGAAGAACACGACTCACCCGGTGACTATATCGCCGCCCGGGAGGCCTTGGAAAAAAGCGAGGAGCTTCAGCTCTGCGGCGGCATCTATTATGCCGACGGCCTTCCTGCCGCCTATTCCCTCGGTGAAGAGTTGGCCTGCGGTACCAGTTTCGTCATTCATTTTGAAAAGGCCCTCAACCGCTACAAAGGCTTGTATCAGTTTGTTAATCAGGCCTTTGCCTCGATCATCGGCGATCCTTACACAACCCTGAACCGGGAGCAGGACCTCGGCCAGGAAGGCCTCCGTCATGCCAAGCTCAGTTACCGGCCGACCGGGTTCGTGGAAAAATATTTCGCGACAAAGGGCTGTTATTGAGAAAGAAAACCACCATCAACAGGTAATGCAAGGCCGGTGACGAAGGATGCTGCATCTGAGCAGAGCCAGACGACTGCCTGGGCGATCTCTCCCGGCATTGCCACCCGGCCCAAGGGATGGCGCTCCGCCCACATGACCTCTTTGTCACCATCAAGCAGCAGCAGCGGCGTTCTGGTGGCGCTTGGGCAAATGGCGTTGACGCGGATGTTTCTGGGTCCATATTCCAGCGCCGCCGCTTTGGTGAGGCCGATAATGCCGTGTTTGCTGGCGACATAGGACGAGACACCGATTGCACCAATCAATCCGTAAGTCGATGCGGTGTTGACAATGACGCCACCACCCTGTCTCAGCATGTGCGGGACTTCATGTTTCATGCAGAGCCATATGCCTTTCAAGTTGACATTCATCACCATATCCCACTCCTTTTCGCTGCAATCTTCCAGCCCTCCTCGGTGAATGATCCCTGCATTATTGAAAGCCATGTCCAGGCGACCAAACTTGGTGATGACGAGGGCTATTGCCTCTGCTACATCGCTTTCCTGTGAGACATCGGTTCGAACAAAGATGGCCTCAGTGCCCAGTTTTCTGAGATGTTCGGCTGTGTCTTCGCCACCGGCAATGTCGATATCAGCAAGCACGAGGTGCGCACCGTGTTTTGCGAATTCCAGGGCTGTTGCTTTACCGATCCCCGAGCTTCCTCCGGTAACGAAAACAACTTTATCTCGCAGCATGATCATTACCTTAGGCTCCTCTATTTGACGAGCATTGTCGCGGATTAACACGGTGTGCGAAATCTTAGGACTACCTTCCCGCTATTCCCTTGATGTTACATGTTTGTGCCATATTCTGACCAATATTCAATCCCTTGTTTTTGCCAGGTTGTCAATCATTTAATTGCTGAGGATGGCAAAGCCTCAATTTTCTGCCGATTGGGATGACAGTGAAACATTCACCCTCAGCCTGTGGTGTGGTTATACCTGTATTGTTGACGTGGCACTGTTCTGGGAGAAGGGGGGCCTGAGACAAGAAACAAGATGCCGGACCAGCAGTGAGAAGGGCGAATTTTCACAAGGTTTTTTCTCTTTCCCATGAAAATGGTGTGTTGTTTCTTTGAAAGAGGCGCTTATCGTATGTCCATCTGGGAATGAAGGAAAAACTGAGGTTCGGAGATCCTTTCTCGGAAGGGCTCCGGAAAACAATAAATGCAAGAGTGAGGACAAACGCATGGCGAAAAAAAAGCAAAAATCCGGTAAAAAAACCTACGATGTTATCGCAAAACTCTACCCGAAGGTTATAAAAGCGGTTGAAGCCTTAGGTGCTACGGTGCGGGGTGCAGGCCCCCTTGACGAGAAGACCAGTCAGCTTATCCAACTGGCTGCCGCCGCGGCCACCGGTTCGGAGGGTGCAGTGCATTCCCATACCCGCCGGGCCCAAAAAGCCGGGGCCACCCCGGAAGAAATCTATCACACGCTTCTCCTGCTTATCTCGACTGTCGGATTTCCACAGGCCATGGCGGCACTTTCCTGGAGTCGCGATATCCTCGAAGGGGACGATAAAGAGTAACGAAGTCAAGATGATATCA
>JAABQY010000270.1 GCA_011391225.1 Desulfobulbaceae bacterium
GCCATGACCAAATTCCCCGGCACCGGCCAGCAAAAAAGGCAGGGCGACAAGCGTCAGGAGCACACCTTCGATGCTCACATTGATAAGTGATGTCCGAGCTGCCGCCGAGAAATTCACCACTGAAACTATCTTTTTATATCTAATCATCTAATAATATATTGAAAATATATTTCAGCTACCACCCAGACACTCGGCAATCCTTTCCCAATCCTCTTTCTCTACCCATTTCAGCTTCTCGACGAAAGCCTTGTCGCTCGGATATGTCTTACCGCTTTTTTGCCGTGCCAAGTATTTTTCGTACTGTCCTGGGCCGCCATTGTACATGGCATAGACAATCGCCGGCAGGTGATCGGCTTTTGCCTCCGGTGCCGGGGTCTTGCCCTGGAGGGCGTAGCGGCGCAGATACAGATCGGCAATCTCACATCCGGCCAGGGCATTGTAGCGAATATTCCAGCGCAATTTATTGCGGTCGTAGAGGCCGCGCCACACCCGTTCGTTGATCTGCATTACTCCTACCGAAGTCTGATTGGACGACAATAAAAATGTGAGTTTATTACCATTTTCAACAAACTGGCGAAAACAGCTTTCCTGCCAGGCCATGGCTATAATCATCGTCCGAAACATTCCTTGCAGGTTTTCCGGCAGCTCCTGTTTGGCTAGGACAACGGAAGATGCTTCAGCCAGCACTGCTCTGACTCGCTCCAAATAATTGGCGATATCGTCCTCCGGAACCCTCCACTCAAGAAGGTCGGCAAGCTGCGGCGCCTCGCCGGCATAGGCCGGGGAGAAGAAAAAATCAGATAGCCGCGAGAAGGGATCAGCTTCTTCTTCGCCACTCGGCAAGTCGATTTCCAGGATTTCGTCATCATCGACTGGCGGTGGTTGACTCTCCGCCGGCGGCAATTGCAACAGCTTTCGCAATTCCGGATCGACATCGGCTTTGTACGGCAGCGGCGTTTCCTGGCCGGTCAGCATGGCGGCAAGACGTAAAAGACCCTGCTGGCTGATCTCGATGCCGAGCGTCGGCCCCATCTGGTCAAGAACCGTGAGGGCGTCGGCGGCGGTAAAAAAGGCCAGATAGCCGAGGGTGTTCGCCGACGATTTGGCATACAGCTGCCTTCTGAACAACGGCCCCAAGGTACGCCAGACCCGGATGAACTGCATCCTGACAAAATCTTTTTCGAGGTCTTCTTCCTCCAGCGCCGCCGCAAAAGCATAGCGGGTATCAAGGAGAACATCGGCCAGAAGGAGCTGGTCTTCGGGAGTGAGCGGTTCGGAGGCGAGAAGGGAAATGAGGCGAACGAGAAAGACATCCCAGGTCTCCCACAACTTGATCATCTTTTTACGTTCAGCCGGACTGATTGTCTTGTCCGATTCGCCGGTCGGGGCGTATACCTCCGCCACTTCGCCCTGCAACAGAACCTCGATACCATCATTGGTGACAGCCACTCTCCCGCCGTGCAAACTGTCAAGCATGGCCTGGGTCGCCTGGCGGGATTGTTCGTGGAAGAGAGGGGCAAGAAAGGCACGCATATCACGGACCGGCGGAGCCAGATTCAGCCGCACCCGGTTGAGGTGTTCAGTGACCCGCGGTTTAGCAAATTCCCAGAGAAAGTTGGCGATTTGTGCAGGTTGGCGAGAAAGGGTCGAAAGGCTTGAGTCGATCGTGCGAAAGCCCAGGATAAAGGTCTGGCCATCAAAGACCGGCTGCTGCACAAGAGACAGATAGCCCTGCCACTCAACCGGCACCAGGCACTCCCCAGTGAGGTCGGTGCCGAGGCGAACAGCCAGCTTCATGTCGAGCCGGACATTCTTGCCGGCCGCGGATAACTTCGGTTCGGAAATCCCCAGGTAGGTGCATTCACCGGGTCGGCCAACGATAGCCGCACTGTTATTTTTGCCGGGAAAGGCCTCCCGGACGATCAGCGAGGTGAGAAGTTTATAGTCGAGGGTCATGGGCAGAACCACCCTCTGGGCCTTAGCCGCAGGGACAAGCAGCAACACAAGCAGCCACGAATAGAGGGAAATCTTCAGCACATCCAGCATACTCATTCCCGTCCTTCCCGCAACCGACACACTCATTTGCCCCTGATCGTTATTTCGTAACGGCTCCTAAGAAATTTATCCAGTCCATGACCCCACCGGTCGCCCTATCCTGCCAGGATAGCCGTATCCTCTAAAAAAATCTCCAGTTCGGCAAGATCAATCTCGGTCAGATTGAGATGCAATGCTTCTTCCCTGGTCGACAACACGATAGATTCATCTTTTGTCAGGCCAATGCCCAGTTTCAAACAGGCGATATCGGCAAGACGAACGAGAACGAGCAAAATATTTTTGCTGTCATAATCTTTCAGATGGTGGTCCCTGGTGACGACGCAATAATCCTCGGGCATATTCCATTGCCGCATGAGGTGAGAGCCCTGCTCGGCATGCAGAGTCGCCATGGATTCCATCAGCAAGGCATGGGTAACCGGCAGGTTTTTATCCTTTTCTTTCATCTGGTCAACCACCATCAGGACAAACAATTTACCGATATCGTGAAAGAGACCGGCAAAAAAGGCATGACTCTCAAGTTCGCCGAATTTGCAGCGCTTCGCCAGCCATTTTACGCCAAGGGCACAGCCCACCGCATGTTGCCACAGCTGTTTCATCAGCACATTAAAGTCTTTGTCCTTGCTCCTGAATTGGTTTCTCGAGGCAACCAAAAGGGCCAGCCGGCCGACCTCCTGCATGCCAAGACGAATAATAGCCGCTCGGACGGTGAGGATTTCGACCAAGCCGTGATAAAAAGCCGAATTGGCCATCTGCAGGACCTGGCTGGAGAGGGATTGATCGCCGGAAAGAATACCCTCAACAACCTTGAGTTCGGGTTCCTTTTTCACCAATTCCTGCAGAACCCTTAGGGCTGCCGTACTAAAAACCGGCAAAATGACATTGCCGGAGGCTATATACTGATTTATGACATCAAGAAATGAGGCATTTTTTTCCATTCTGCTATTCTCCCGCGAGACGACGTAATTCTAAGAGCGGCCTGGGGTTGGAGAGCCTCGGCAAGGAGCGCAGGACTTCTTCAACAGTGGTGATTCCCGCCGCCGCCTTCAACAGCCCATCCTCCAGCAGGGTAATGAGGCCGGCGTGTTCTATGCTGACCTGGCGTATTTCATAGCTGGTTTTCTGTTCGAGGATGGCGTTTCGAACCAATTCGTTGAGCACC
>JAABQY010000271.1 GCA_011391225.1 Desulfobulbaceae bacterium
CTATCCTTGAATATCTTGATCGGGTAAAAATCACCATGCGCATTGGCGACAAAAGGGTGCTTCGTAAGAAAGGCTAGTTGGAAACGGCCCCTGCTGTGTTGAGAGACCTGCTTTTACTGCCAGCTGACGGTCAGAATTGTAATTGTTTCCTCGGTAATTCGGTATGAATGATCGATCTGCAGTCCGGGCAGGGCAATAATTTCTGAACCAGACACAAGAACCGGCCACGAGGGTCGATCTTTGGCCGGGATTTTCAGCTCATTGAAAAAACGGCTGATCTTTTTCCGCCCCACTCCGTTGCAGGGCTTGAAAAGCTCTCCCGGCAGGGATGCGCGCAGGAGGAGTGGGAAAGAAACCTTTTCCCTTGCAAGAAAGAGTTTTTTCTCAGCCTTTTTGTGATACGAGGAGAGAGTCGTTTCTTCAATAACCAATTCTCTTCCTGCTTCAGGTACAAAATAACATCCGGGGCTGGGGATGGGGAGATAAATGCCTTTGCCCGACGACCTTGAGCCGCGAATCCGGCCCTCTTCAAGTGGCCGCCAAAAAATCAAGTATGGGTGACGCTTTTCTGCCCGTACACCGTCTTCGAGATGTATTTCCCCACCGTTATTTCCTTTCGTTAAGAATTCGAGGAGGATACAGATCTGCCGGTAAGTTGGACGAATGGCCATGTGCCAGCAACACTTCTCCAGTAAGCGGCGACGAATTGCCGAATGGTACCGGTAAAATTCAGCCGTATCTATTTTCATCTGAGCCGATCTTGAACTTTTGATCAACAGTTCGCCTGATATCACACATCGCAAAAAGGCGGTAGATGCCTGTTCTTCGAGAAAGAGCTCTTCTTCGCCGAGCATATCCATGGTTTGCAGGACCGTGCCTCGGATGGACGGGTTGAAATCCTGTTCCAGTACAGGCAGGAGATCCTGGCGAATCCGGTTGCGAAGAAATCGCCGATGCTGATTAGAGGAGTCTTGACACCAGGGAATGGCAAGCGCCTTAAGGTAAGCAATCAAGGAGGCCTTGTTTTCCTGAAGCAGAGGGCGAATGATTTGGTCGCGGCGCAATTGCATTCCGGATAAGCCTTTCCTGCTGCTGCCGCGGATGAGGCGCAGAAAAAATTCTTCAACCTGATCGTCCGCGGTATGACCAACGGCGATGACCTTGGCCCCTTGTTCCAAGCTGATTTGCTCAAGGGCAGTATAACGAAGGATTCGTGCCGCTTCTTCCGGGGATCGTTTTTCCTGGGCTGCCAGTTGATGGACATTGACGGCTCGAGTTAAAAACGTAACTCCAAGGCCCCTGCAACATTTTTCGATGATCGCTTGTTCATAAGGGATCTCCAGGGGTCTAAGGCCATGGTCGATATAGACCGCCAGAAGCTGCAGCTGCAGATCGACTGCCCTGAGAATGTGCAAAAGAGCAAGGGAATCGGCGCCGCCGGAAACAGCCACGATCACCTTGTCTTGCGGAGCTGCCAGATTATGGTCGCAGATAAGGGCGGTAACGCGGTTTATGAGCGGCAAAAAGGTCATTCGAGAATGATTTGAAATTTTTCCTGGCAATACTTTCATTTAATTCTTGGATTTGAATTATTATATGTTTAAATACTACCACGTAGTGAAGTAACAGGCACGCCTCTATTCCGGGAAGTTTGCTGCACATGGCCAAGAAGTTGAAATTTCTTATTGTCGAAGTTATGGTTACATCACTGAACGATTCAAAGAATATCATGGAACGATGAATGAACCCATGACTGGCAAGAGTCTGAATTGTCAACGAAGTATTGAGAGCATCAGACTGCATCTTATCAAACAGTTCAACCTCCCCATAGAGCAGGTTGACACGATGCTGCCAAGTTTTATAGCAATCCTCGGGACGCATATGTGTAATTTGGAGAACGCGTTGGCGGCAAATAATCCGCTTCAGCTTGGCAGGGCCGGACATACCATTAAAGGCGCTTTTCTCAACCTCGGATTGCAGGATTGTGCTCGGATCGCTTGCATTATCGAGGAGAAAGGCCGACAGGGCGATAGCGTAACTGATTTTGGAAAACTTGTCGATGACTTACGATTGCTGATCAGTCCGGTTCTTGAGTAGCTGCCGGCCAGTCAGGACTTTTTTTCTTTTCCCTCCGTGTCCCCTCTCTGCTGCACATCCCCTCTAGCTCATATCTCAATGCATTGCCTTGATTTGTTCGAGCAGGCGGGTGTGAATGTTGTCAAAGCCGCCATTTGAAAGAATGGCCACAACATCACCAGGGTGAAGGATTGTCTTGAGCCTGGCCAGTATGCCGTCGGTATCGGCCAAGGCCTCAGCCGGAAGATTTCGTTCCTTCACCAAATCATCGGCTAAGCGAACTGAAGAAAAAAGCTCTTCGGCAGGCAATCCATCAAGAGGAAGCGGCTCTCGCAGAAGGATCAGGTCGGCTGCATCGAAGGCCAACACATAGTCCTTTTGAAATACCGCTCGTCTTGATGAATTGGTGCGTGGCTCAAAAACGGCAATGAGCCGCCGGTTCGGGTAGGCCTGTTTCAATCCGGCCAGGGTTTCTTTCACGGCCGTTGGATGATGAGCAAAATCGTCGATAACGGTGATCCCTTGCTCAATTCCTCGTACCTCTTGCCGCCGTTTTACCCCTTCGAAACCGGCGATCCCTTCCTTAATTTTTTCCGCTGCTACTCCAAGATGATGCAGCACGGCACATACTGCCAGGCTATTGAGACAGTTATGACGGCCGGAAAGATTAACCGTCATGGTAGCCCAGGGCCTGCCATTTTGTAAGACACTGAAACGGGTTGCGCCATTTGTGGTTTTTAACTCGCCAAGGGCCCAGAAATGAGATGTGCGTAAGCCGTAACCCTGGACGGCACATGGCGCTCCCGCAGCAACTTCGGCAACATTTGCATCGTCGAGATTGGCTATCAGCAGACCGTCTTTGGGCAACAGAGCCACGAATTTCTTGAATGACTTTTTTATTGCTTCCAGGTCGGCAAAGATGTCAGCATGATCGAACTCAAGGGAGGTAATGACTGCTATTTTCGGTCGATAGTGAAGGAACTTTGATTCCTTGTCGAAAAAGGCCGTATCGTATTCATCACCTTCGGCAACGAAGAACTCGCCGCCGCCCAAGCGAAAATTGCTGTCGAATTGTCTGACAATGCCGCCAATCATAAAAGAAGGATCGAGTTCGGCCATATGCAGGGCGGCTGCCA
>JAABQY010000272.1 GCA_011391225.1 Desulfobulbaceae bacterium
AAGAGCGATGAGATCGCCGATGTCTTAAAGCAGGACCCGGCCCTGGTGGTCATGTGGGCCGGATATCCCTTCTCCAAGGATTATAACAAGCCGCGTGGCCACTATTATGCTCTGGAGGACAATATCAATACGCTCCGCACCGGCGCGCCGGTAGATAAAATAACCGGGCCCCTGCCGACCGCCTGCTGGACTTGCAAATCTCCTGACGTACCTCGCCTGATGAAGCGTGATGGCGAAATGGAGTTCTTCACCGGCAAATGGGCCAAGTACGGTGACGAAGTCGTCAACACCATCGGCTGTGGCGACTGTCATGACAACAAAACCATGAAGCTGACGCTCACCCGCGAGTATTTGAAGCGCGGCCTCGACGCCGAGGGTAGCCTGAAGGTCGCCGATGCCACCCATCAGGACATGCGCTCCCTGGTCTGCGCTCAGTGCCATGCTGAGTATTACTTTAAAAAGACCGAGTGGGATGACAAAGGTACTAAGAAGACCGCCATGGTCGTCACCTACCCCTGGAGCAAGGGTTTTTCCGCTGAAAAAATGGAGGAATACTACGATGAATTCAGCTTCTCCGACTGGACCCATCAGTTGAGCAAGGCCCCGATGCTCAAGGCCCAGCATCCGGGCTACGAGACTTTCGTAACTGGAGTGCACAGCCGCAGTGGTCTGGCCTGTGCCGACTGCCACATGCCTTATGTCCGTGAGGGCGGAGTGAAATATTCCAGCCATAAGGTCGGCAGTCCCCTCGATAATATCGCCAATACCTGTTTGAACTGTCATAAAGGCACTGAGAAAGAATTTCGCGACACCGTTGCCAAAAAGCTGGAAAGAAAGAACGAACTGGCGAAGATGGCCACCGATGTCTTGGCCATGGCCCATCTGGAAGCAGCCAAGGCCTGGGAAGTAGGGGCGACGGAAGAAGAAATGAAAGCGGCTCTTAAGGATATCCGCCATGGTCAGTGGCGCTGGGATTATGCTGTGGCTGCGCACGGCGCCTTTTTCCACGCCCCTGAAGAAATTCTCCGCACCTTGGCCGGAGCCATCAATAAAGGCCAGGATGCCCGTTTGAAAATCCGCATCGTTCTTGCCAAACACAATGCCACCGATTTCGTCGCCCAGGACTTCTCGACGAAGGAAAAGGCCCAGGCCCTCATCGGCATGGATTACGGCAAGTTGGTCGAGGAAAAGAAGACCTTCCTCAATGGTCTGCGGCAGGAATGGATCAAGCAGGGTGAAGCGAAAGGCATCTACGATCCCGAATCGCGCAAGGATATGAAGCTGAAAACCTCCTACAACTGATCTTTTTTCCCTCCTCGTTTTCCGGCATGTTGACCCTGAACCATTGCTCAGGGCCAACATGCCGTTTTCAGTTAGGGGCCGTTAAGAAATAACTACTACCATTCACTCCATTTCTTTACGGCCCCTTATGCCGTTCATGACATGGAAATGAATTATTTATTATTGAACGACGGCTTACCGCATAAAAACTCAGGATTTCTTGAAGAGTTTGTCCATCAGACCCTTTTTTTTCGGTTCGGGCAGACCAAGTTGGCGGCAGATGCAGGTCTCCAACTCGTGTTCGGCCATATCGCTGCCCTCAATGACGATCTCATCGCCGACCATAATTGCCGGGGCTACCGGCAGATCGAGCTCGAAGTACTCGTCGGTTTCATATGCGGCTTTTGGTTTTGCGGTGACCTCGATTTCAACCGGATATTTTTCGCCCAACCTGGGCATAATCTGCTTGAAATGTTTTCACGGCTTGCCGTTTGGTTCGTTGAGAAAAAAGCGGACTTTCAGCATGATGGTCTCCTGTTTGAGGTTTGTTGTCATTTTGTCGGGGTATCTATGCTCTGCATGCGCTGCAAAAACTGCTCGGCCGGCAGATAATCGACGAGGCGGAGATCTGCCCGTTCCTGCCCTTGCGTATCGATAAAAACAATTGTAGGCACTCCTTTAACGCCATAATTTTTCAGCAGTTCTTCATGGTAGGGGTTGCCACCCTTGGTGACATCGACCTTGACCATGATAAAGCTTTTTCCTGCCAATTGGACGACATCCGGTTGATGAAAGGTCGCCTCTTCCAGCTCCCGGCATGGCGTACACCAGTCGGCGTAGAAATCGATGATGATCGCTTTGCCCTGGGCCTTTGCCTCCCGGAAGGTTTCTTCCGAGGAGGATTGCCAGGAGATCCCCGGGCCACGCATGGCAAAAGATGCCAGCCACAAAGTCCCGAGCACCAGACAGGCTGTGCCGGTAAGGGCCTTCAGCCAGGGAAAGGCCTTGAAGTTCGCTTCGTTTTTGTCAATCCATCCAAGGTGCAGACCGGCGGCCAGGGCGATGGCAATCGGCAGGGCCACCTTCAGGATCTCGGGCAGGACCGGGCGAATGAAATGGACCGCCATGCCCACCAGAACCCAGCCCATGAGTTTACGCACCCAGAGCATCCAGCCTCCGGCCCGAGGCAGGCGCTGCAACTGCCCGGAAAAGAGAGCCAGGATAAAGAGGGGCAGGCCAAGACCCAGGCTCAATACGAAAAAGATCAAGAAGCCGAACCAGGGATTGCCCATGCCGGCAACCCAGGTGAGGAGGCCGAGAACAAAGGGGCCGATACATGGCGCGGCAACGATCCCTAAAGTCAGGCCCATAAAGAAACTGCCGAAGTAGCCGCTATAGGTTTTGCCGGCCATTTGGCTCATCCCGCCGGGCAAGCGCAGTTCCCAGAAACCGAAGAGGCTGGTGGCAAACAGCACCAAAACCCCGGCAACCAGGGCCAGGACAAGCGGGCTTTGCAGCAGAGAACCCATCAAGCCGCCGGTTAAGGCGGCAACGACCCCGAGGGTCGAATTGGTAAGAGCGAGTCCCAGCAGATAACAAAGGCCATGCAGGACCAACTTGAGCTGTCCGGGTTTATCACCGGCCGAGCGACCGCCGAAAAACGACACGGTAATGGGAATCATCGGGTAAACACAGGGGGTCAGATTGAGGGCCAGACCCCCTGCGAAAATGCCGAGCAGGGTCCAAAGCATGCCCCAGCCTTTAAGGGAAGGGTCGTCTTTGGGTCCGGCCGATGGTTCGGCGGCCGAAACCAGACCGGCCGGGCTGCTGCCGATAGGCAGGCCATGTTCCTGCCATTTGGGGAAACCATA
>JAABQY010000273.1 GCA_011391225.1 Desulfobulbaceae bacterium
ATCTTCGGCACCGTCTGCATGTTTTTTTTCATGTTCTCACTTGTGGTCATCACCGCGGCCATCTCCCCCTATATCTACGCCCTTCCCTCCCATCGCTGCCCCTTTGACATTCTTCGCGGGGAATATCATGGCGTCGGGTATCCCATCTATTTTTCCCTTATGCTTGCGACCTTTGCCGGCATGAGTTGTGCTGCAACTTCATTTTTTGCAAATCTCCCCGGTCTCGCCGAACCGGTGCACCGCTTGCGGCAAACCTTTCTGCGGATTTTTTTCATATGCCTGCCGGTTTTCCTCGCTATCGTCACGTGGTTTCCGCTCAACTCTGTATTAAAGGGTGGTGAATATTAAACTGGCCATGGTATTATTTTACAGCGGCTTAGGCGTTTGTACATCAGCAGGGGATTCAAAGAAACGGAGGAATCCATGAAACTATTATGGCTGCTGCTCACAGCAATGGTCGGGCTGAGCGGTTGCGCCTCGATGACCAAAGATCAATGCCTTCTGGCCAACGCAACCTCCTGGGAAAGTATCGGCTTGATCGACGGCAGCGATGGCTGGGATCCTGACCGTCGTCTCGCTATGCACCGCGACGCCTGTAAAGAAGTACGGATTCTGCCCGATCGGACAACCTATATGCGGGGCTGGAACAACGGCGTTATCGAATACTGTACGCCGGATCGCGGGTATTCGGTGGGTCTGAGCGGTTCGAGCGGCAACTCCGGGGTATGCCCGCCGGAAACCCGCGGCATTTTCAACGACAACGTCGACCTTGGCCTGCGGATCTATAACCTGAGAAACCAGATCAGCAGCCTGGACAGCGAGATTGACCGCTACGAGAGAAGGCTTCGCGAGGCAAATCTCGATAAAGAGACAAGACGCGATTTCCATATCAAGATCCGCCATCGCGACGAAGAATTAACCCATCTTCGCATGCTCCTCTATGAAGCGCAGTCAATTCCGATAATTCGTGATTAATTCCCGCTTTTATGCGGTTTCCGGCCTTGAAATGACCAGGTTATTCATGGTCGACTGCTTACTGACCGACAAGCCCGCAGGCCACCCGCGCACCTCCGCCGCCCAGGGCCTTCGGCGCATCGGAATAGTTGTCGCCGCCTTCATGGAGCATCAGAGAGTGGCCGGACAGATCAGTCAGTTTCAGCCTGGGCGCCAGCACAGGGTGCACGGCCATGCCCGAGGCATCGACAAAGAGGGCCGGCAGATCACCCAAATGGCCATCGCCATAAGGCCCTTTGTGTGCATTGGTTTTGCCTGGATCAAAGTGTCCCCCGGCGGCCAAACCGGCGACCATATGTCCATCTTTCTCCATTGGCCCGCAGTTGCCGGTCGCATGAACGTGAAAACCGTGCAGACCCGGAGTCAGCCCCGACAGGTTGGGGGTAAAAAGGGTTCCATAGACCGTTTCTTCGGCCTTGATGGCACCGATTTTTGTCTCTGTGCCTTCATGGGTGACATGATGCATGTCGATTACCTTCTCGGCCGCTCCAACGGTTCCGGCTGCCAGCACTGTTAAAATAATGGAAAAACCCACCAGCGTCTTTTTCATGGTATCTTCCTTCAGGTTGAGATTATTGGGGACACTACCTGTATTTCCTTTCGAAAATACAGGTAGTGTAGCCATTTTAAAACAAACTCACTTGGGCAAAGATTTGCTTTCCTCAGCCGCGTTGCACGGTGCGTATGAGCGTGCCATCCGCCCGGCGGAAATGGATCAGCAGCGGCATCTTGCCAAAGGCATGGGTGGAACAGCTAAGGCAGGGGTCAAAGGCGCGGATAACCGCCTCCAGCCGGTTGAGAGCTCCTTCTGTCACCTCGCTGCCGCTGATATAGCGCTTGGCCACCTGCAAGACGCCGCGGTTCATCGCCAGGTTGTTGTTGCCGGTTGCGACAATGAGATTGGCCCAGGTCATCAGACCGTTTTCATCGACACGGTAATGGTGAATGAGCGTGCCGCGTGGCGCCTCGACGCAGCCTGTGCCTTCAAGGAAATTGGGTTGGGCAATGGCTCTGATCCGTGGACTGAGAATGGCCGGATCGTGGAGAATTTTCTCCAGAGTTTCGATGGAAAAGAGGATCTCTATCAGCCGAGCATAGTGGTTGAAAAAGGAACTCATAATCGGACCCCGCTCAAGGCTCCTAAACTCGGCCCATTCCTGGTCGGCGAGAGGCGTGCCGCAGCCGTTGCAGACGTTGAGTCGAGCGGCCGGGCCCACCCGGTATATACCCTCGGGATAACCGAGCGGCTTGTAGTAGGGAGATTTCAGATACGTCCAGTTTTCCGCCGCTTCGCCGAGATATGCCTGGTAGTTTGCCGGATCGATGTTATCGACGACGATATGCCCCTTGGCATCAATGAGCCGCAGTTTTCCGTAGACATGCTCAAGATTGCCTTCACCATCAACCATCCCCATGAAAAGCGTCGGAAAATTGGCAAAGGTGGCGATTTCCTCACGGTGGTTTTCGAGCGTTTTCTTAAACATCGTTAGCGTCCGGGTAATAATCGCCAGGGCATCGGGAATCATCTGCAGCATGGTATCACGATGTTCAGCGGAAAGTGGGGCATTGACGCCACCCGGCACCACCCAGGACGGATGAATGCGCTTGCCGCTGACCATCTCGATGATCTGCTGGCCGATTTTTCGCAGGCGGATACCGTCTCTGGCGATCTCCGGGTAGGCCTCGATTATGCCGACGATGTTGCGTTTGGCCGGCTCGGAGTCCATGCCGAGAAGCAGATCCGGCGACGACAGATAAAAAAAGCTCAGCGCATGCGACTGGATGTATTCCCCGCAATTGAGCAACCGGCGCAGAGAAACGGCGGTTTCCGGAGGATGGACGCCGAGGATGGCGTCACAGGCCTTACCGGAAGCGAGCGAATGGCTGACCGGGCAGATGCCGCAGATGCGTTCGGTGATCGACGGCATTTCATAATAGGGCCGCCCCTCGCACAATTTCTCAAAGCCGCGGAACTGGGTTACATGAAACTGGGCATCGCTGACACTGCCGTCATCTTCAAGGGTGACGGTGATCATTCCATGTTCTTCAATGCGCGAAATCGGTTCTATGGTAAGGGTTTTGCCCATGGCGACACCTCCAAAAGAATTTTCAGCTGGTAAATCTTCTA
>JAABQY010000274.1 GCA_011391225.1 Desulfobulbaceae bacterium
AATGACAGGAGTTCAGATAGCTCCTCTCAATTTTGACCAGCTAGATTAGCAAAAAGGTAATCTCCGAGCATCATTTTTTGAAACTGCTGGATGAACCCCGTGATGATACTTTGGAACAATTTATATGCGGTGCGGGTATTTGTTTGAATGCATTTAGTCAACCTGTAATGCACTAATAAAGTACCATCGTCCATCCAGATTTCCTTGCCGTTGTCGACCATGAAATGATCGATCTTTGGTGTATATCCTACTATTCCATTGCCTCCAGTGAAAGTCTTCAGCCGTCTCGGTTTTGCCCATTTTTTTGTCATTTCCGCCTCTTTGCAAAGGGGAATTCCAGTTTTCATTTGTTTCATACCATTGGCAGACAGCTTCAGTGCTCGTCAAAAACAAGGAGGAACCATGACCGATTGGCAGAAGACCGGATGTATTTTTTGTGCGCAAAACTGCAACTTCGAAGTGCAAATCACGGACAATAAAATTGTTCGCATCCGGCCGGACAAAGACAATCTATACCAGGCCCGGTGAGGTCATCATCCCCTCGGCTTTGCCTAAAATACCCCGGACCTCCTTTTTTACCCCTCCGGCCAAAGCTCGGCGGATTGCTCCCGCAGCTTGATCTTCATCACCTTGCCGCTGGCGGTAAGCGGAAAGGCCTTTAAAAAGTGCACGTACTTCGGCGTCTTGAACCAGGCGATCTTGCCCTGACAAAAGTCAATAACATCCTGTGGGGTAATATCCGCATCAGGGTGGGCAATGACAAAGGCTCCCGGTTGTTCCCCGTATTTAGTGCTTGGCACTCCCACTACCTGGACGTCTTGCACCCCTTTCATATGATGGAGAAAATCCTCTATCTCCTTGGGGTAAATATTTTCACCGCCACGGATAATCATATCCTTGATCCTCCCGGTGATAGCGAAATAGCCGTCTTCATCCATAATTCCGATATCCCCTGAATGGAGAAAGCCGTCTTTGTCGATGGCGGCGGCGGTGGCTTCCGGCATCTTGTAGTAACCCTTCATGATATTATAGCCGCGACAGACCACCTCGCCATGCTGGCCGGGCGGCAGGTCTTCGCCGGTTTTCCGGTCGACAATCTTCACCTCGATGCCGGGCATTGCCCGCCCGACAGTCTCACATTTTTTCTGTATCAACGGCTCGTTATACATGGTCTGGGTCATCCCGGGCGATGCCTCGGTGAGCCCAAAGACGATGGTAACTTCGGTCATGTTCATCTTCTCGATGCAGTCGTTCATGGTTTTTACCGGACAGGGAGAGCCGGCCATGATGCCCGTGCGCAGAGATGAGAAATCGAATTTCTTGAAAAGCTTATGGTCCAGCATGGCGATGAACATGGTCGGCACACCGTACACGCCGGTGCACTTCTCGCTTTCGATGGACATCATGACATCGACGGGATTATAGGTCTCGACAAAGACCATCGCCGCGCCATGGTTGACACAGGCCAGAACTCCGAGCACACAGCCGAAACAGTGAAAAAGAGGCACAGGTATGCAGATGCGATCGATGTGGCTGAAATTCTGGCCGGCACCGAGCCAGTAGCCGTTATTGCCGACGTTGATGTGCGTCAGCATAACCCCTTTGGGAAAGCCGGTAGTTCCCGAGGTGTATTGCATATTTATTACATCACTTGGTGACAGCGAATCCTGACGTTCCTGGTATTCCACATCACTGGTGGCAACCGACAGCGACATGACCTCCGGCATGGAATAGAGGCCGCGATGTTTCTCCGGCCCAAGAAAGAAGACGCGTTTCAGGCACGGATAGGTATTTGAATGCAGTTGACCACGCTGCTGCATCTTCAGTTCGGGTATCAGTTCGTAGAGTATTTCGAGGTAATTGGCGTCCCGCAAGCCGTTAATAATAAAAATATTTTCACAATCGGACTGCTTTAAGACATAATCAATTTCGGCAGAGCGATAGTTGGTATTGATAGTCAACAAGATTGCACCGATTCGGGCGCTTGCAAACTGCAGGGTCACCCAGTGCGGCACATTCGTCGCCCATACCGCCACCTTTTCTCCCTTTTTGATGCCCATAGCCATCAAGCCCTTGGCCATATCATCGACCGAATCCGAGAACTCTTTCCAGGTTTGTCGGTACTCCCGGTCGGCATAGGCAACCGCAGTTCCGTTTGGATACTTGGCAACCGTTTCGGCAAGGATTTGCCCAAGGGTAATTTCCCTAACAATTTCAATTCTCGGCATGAGTGTCACCTAAGCCGTTGTAAAATAAAAGCACGGCCAGTTTAATGTGGGCAACGGCATAAGGAGCCGTAAGGAAATGTTATAAAATGGCCTGGTTATTTCCTAACGGCTCCTAAAGAGTAAATATGACGGCATAGATTTTTGCATCCCCACCAACGGCGCTCAAACAGTGGGGAACGAGGGAATTATAGTACATCGTATCTCCTTCTTTTAAGACGTGGGTTTTGTTACCATAGAGCAACTCCACCCAGCCGGAGACGACGACAATAAACTCCTCACCCTCGTGCGAGGAAGTGGTTCTTTCCTCCGACGAAGAGATCTTAATAAAGAACGGTTCCATGTGCCGATCGGCTTTGCCGGCACCGAGAGCATGGTAGCGATAATGGCCCTGCGTGCTCTCCTTATGCGAGGCTATCCCTTCTTCCTGCTCGGCGGCCCTGGTGATGACCGGATCTTTGCCGAGCTGATCATCCATAAACGTCCCGACCCTCTGCCCTAAGGCCCGAGACAACTTGACCATGACCCCAAGTGCCGGAGATACACTACCGCTTTCAATATCTTTTATCAGGCTTACCGCGATGCCGGCTCTTTCTGCAAGATCATCGACACTCATATCGAGTCTTTCTCTAAAGGTTGTAATCCTCTTACCTATCTTAAATGAATCACTCATATTTTTTCTCTCCTTGCCTCTTTCTATGCAGTTAGATACTTCGTCCGATTGATGTCCCAGACTCGCGGCGATCTGGAACCTTGAAGTTACCCGAAAGTGTGGTGATACTGTAAATCAAAAAAATCTTTTTGACCTATCAAAAGGCCCTTTGTCAATCAATAATCCGATGTAAAGAAACAACATGGCCAAAAGCATGACCGGAACGGCAGATGAAGATGGAA
>JAABQY010000275.1 GCA_011391225.1 Desulfobulbaceae bacterium
ATTATCCGGGGATTACCTCCCTGGCCGTTCCGGTGTTCAACAATACCAGGCAGATGGTTGCCTCTCTCGGCGTCCTCTTGCCAAGCCAGCGGTTTACCCTAGATAAAGAAAAGATAATCAGCAAGGAATTGAAGGAAACCGCCACTCTTTTTTCGCGCGAACTCGGCTGCTTCCCCACCGAATATTGGGATAGGACCGGCCGGAACGTCGTTTAGCGGAAAGGTGGTGCATATTGTAATCCGCCCTTGTTCCACAGATTGTTTAAACCTCTGTCAATCTTCAGCGACGATTTCGTGCCAAAATTGCGCTCGAACACCTCGCCATAGTTGCCGACCTGACGAATAATCTGATAGGCCCAATCATCTTTCAGCCCAAGACTTTTCCCGACGGCGCCCTCAAGACCGAACAGCCGCCGCACATCGAGGATGTTGCTGGCCCACTGCTCTTCAGCGCTGCGAGACGTGATCCCCAGCTCCTCTGCATTGATCATCGCATAAAGCGACCATTTGACGATATTCAGCCAGACATCGTCACCCTGCCGGACTACCGATCCCAGAGGCTCCTTGGTGATAACTTCGGAAAACACGGTTGCGCTCTCCGGATCGACGAACCCCTGCCGCAGACCATGCAATTGCGACAGCTGCAGAGAAAGGAGATCACAGGCCTCTTTTTCAAAACCCTTGACCGCAAGCTCCAAGGTGTCATAGGGAATGATCTTGAACTCAATGCGGCTTCTCTCTAAATAATCGACAAGATTCTGCTCGGACGGAGCACCCACTGGTGCACAGACCTTCACCTTTTTGAAGTCAAGCAGACGTTTCATTTCAAGTTTTTTCGGTACCATGAAACCCTGCCCGTCATAATAGCTGACCCCCGTAAAATGAACGGCCAGCGCCGAATCCCTGGTAAAGGTCCAGGTTGAGTGGCGGGAAAGGATATCCACCTCACCCGCCAGCAGGGCGGTGAAGGCCTCACCTTCGGCAAGCGGCAAATAATCGACCTTTGTCGGATTGCCAAGGACCGCCACAGCCACGGCGCGGCAGATATCGACATCCAGTCCGGTCCATTTTCCCCCGGCATCGACACTTGCAAAACCGGGTGTGCCGGTGGACACACCGCAAAGCAGTCGGCCCCGTTTCACCACCTCTTCTTTAGTATATGCCTGTGCCGAACCGGTAATGAGCATCGCGGCCAGAAGCCAGATAAAAAAACACACCTTTTTCATACGCATTTGTCGATTAAGGCTAATTGATGAAGAAAAAAATACCTTTGTTGAAAAAACAATACCAGTGGGCAGAAATAAATTCACAGTGTTATAGTTTTTTTTAAGAAAAATTTTCCAAGAATCTAATTCCGGTTAACCCACTTTGCAAAGAAAACAATTACGAACAGCTCGATTTGTCGCCGTTGAGACCCTTTGCCGCCTCTTCCATGATCGTTCGCCAGTCAAATCCCTGCTTGACCTGGCGGTGCGGAAATACGCTTTGCCCGGCAACGAGCGCAACCTCACCATGCAGCTGGTGTACGGGGTACTCCGTAACCGCCAGTACCTCGATCGCATTCTTCAACTATTGTCAAAGACAGCCCTTGCAAAGATAGACCCCTTTATTCATCAGGCCTTAGCTGTCGGATTATATCAATTGTTTTTCCTTGAACGTATTCCGCAATCAGCGGCGGTTCATGAAATGGTTGAATGCTGCAAGGTGGGGGGCATGCCGAAAAGACTTGAGGGTTTCGTTAATGGCATCCTCCGCCAATCCATCCGTCAAAAAGAGCGACTAGCAGTACAGGCTAGACTTGAGAAAACCGGTGCTCCGATCATCAACCACCCGGAATGGCTGGTTGCCAGATGGCGGGACCATTTCGGCCAAACCGAAGCGCAACGGATCTGCACGGCCAATAGTCGCGAGCCGATCCTCGTTCTCCGAACCAATATTTTAAAAATCACCCGAGACGATTTCCGCAAAGTACTTATGGCTGCCGGCATTACCAATCACCCCGGTGCCTATGCCGAAGAAGCCGTGGTGCTGCCTGAGTATCAGGGTGCCATTGCGGCAATCCCCGGCTATGCCGAGGGCTTCTTCCAGGTCCAGGACGAGGCGGCCCAGCTGGCCACCAGCCTGCTCGGTCCGTTTCGACGTGGCGGCAGGTACCTGGATGGCTGTGCCGGTCTTGGTGGCAAGACCCTGCACCTGCTCCAGTTTGCGGAAAGCCATGCCCTTACAATCCACGCTGTTGAACCGGAACCGTATAGACTGCAAAAACTCCAGGAAAATGTCAACCGCTTGGCCTTGGCCCTCGCACCGGTCATCCATGAAAAGACCTTGCAGCATTTTATTCTGGAGGACCTGCCGGCCTTCGACGGCATCCTCATTGACGCACCCTGTTCCGGCACCGGAGTAACCGGCCGACACCCCGACATCCGCTGGAACCGCCGCCTTGAGGATCTGACCAGCTATCAGCAGGTACAATTGGACATCTTACGACACAGCGCCACACTCCTTGCCCCAAAAGGCGTCCTGGTTTATGCCACATGTTCTCTCGAACCTGAAGAAAATCAGGATGTTCTCAAGACCTTCCTCAACGAACACCCGGCTTTTCACCTGACAGACTGCACCGTGCAGCTCCCCGAGGCTGCCCACCGCTTCATCATCGACGGCTGTTTTGCCCCCCGTCCCGACGCCACCATCGACGGTTTCTTTGCCGCACGCATGCAGAGCAGTTAGGATGTCGACCAGGTTTTTCTTTGCCATCGACAAAGGTCTGTTGTACATTCTCCAGACTCTCATAAAACAGCCCAACCCCCATCTCCAAAAAAAAGGGCTCTCACCTGTGGCAGCACAGGTTTTAATTAACCAAGGATAGAGACAATGACAGAAATTAAAAGTACGATGGACATGGTAATGGAACGTGCCGCCAGGATGGCTGCGGCGGCAGCTCCGGCAGCCGACAACGAGACCTTTATCAAAAAAGGCATGCGCCTGGCAGCCGATTACATTAACGGCAAAGAGATCGATCTCAGCCGGGAACTTGCGGCACAACCGCCCGCCGAACAGGGAGAGGTTGGTAAAGGCATGGCCCAGACTCTCCTCCGCA
>JAABQY010000028.1 GCA_011391225.1 Desulfobulbaceae bacterium
AATGCGGAAAAATTGTCGATCCATCGCAATTAAATTTCGATGAAATTACCAGCAAAATGATGGGAGAGACCGGGTTTAAAATATTGACACATCGTCTTGATTTTTATGGACTTTGCCCGGAGTGTCAGCGGTAATATATTGAGACAATATATAGGCACCTGTCTTGAGCGTTGATTACATACTTGAAGTTTCGTTGGCTATGCAAAGCTACGCGTTATGCATAAAAGCATCAATTGGCATTTTCAATTTGTTATACCCACTCATGGGTAATTTCCAACAATAAAAGGAGGCAGCATTATGAGTGACAACAGTAAATGCCCGGTAACAGGACAAAAGAGTAAGCACGCCGCAGGAAAGTCAAATCGCGACTGGTGGCCGAATCAGTTGCAGCTTGATATTCTGCGCCAGCATTCCGCCAAGTCCAATCCAATGGGTGAAGATTTCAATTACACTGAAGAATTCAAAAGTCTGAATCTCGATGCCGTGAAAAAGGATCTCCATAAGTTGATGACAGATTCACAAGACTGGTGGCCAGCAGACTGGGGACATTATGGCGGGCTTTTTATCCGCATGGCCTGGCATAGTGCCGGCACATATCGCACGGCAGACGGCCGCGGCGGTGCAGGCACCGGCAACCAGCGGTTTGCGCCTCTCAACAGTTGGCCCGATAACGTCAACCTCGACAAAGCACGCAGGCTGCTTTGGCCGATCAAGCAGAGGTATGGCAGAAAAATCTCCTGGGCCGACCTGTTGATTCTCACCGGCAATGTCGCTCTGGAATCGATGGGGTTCAAAACTTTCGGTTTTGGCGGCGGTCGTGAGGACATATGGGAGCCGGAGAAAGACATCTATTGGGGGTCTGAAAACACCTGGCTTGATGACAAACGCTATTCCGGTGATCGGGAACTGGAAAATACACTCGCCGCCGTCCAGATGGGTTTGATTTATGTCAATCCGGAAGGTCCGAACGGCAAACCCGATCCCGTTGCCTCCGGCCGTGATGTTCGGGACACCTTCGCACGTATGGCCATGAATGACGAAGAGACCGTCGCGCTCGTTGCCGGCGGGCACACCTTCGGAAAATGCCATGGCGCAGGTTCTGCTTCGCATGTAGGGCCTGAGCCTGAGGCCGCCCCGGTTGAGGAACAGGGACTCGGCTGGAAGAGCAGCTACGAGAGCGGCAAAGGTGGAGATACCATCAGCAGTGGCATCGAAGGGGCCTGGAAACCGAACCCGACCAAATGGGATATGGGCTATCTGAAGGTACTGTTCAAATACGAGTGGGAACTGGTCAAGAGCCCGGCGGGTGCAAATCAATGGCTGGCCAAAGACGTGGAAGATGAGGACATGGTGGTTGACGCGCACGATCCATCAAAAAAACGGCGACCGATGATGACCACAGCTGACCTTTCCCTTCGCTTTGATCCTATTTATGAGCCAATCGCGCGTCGCTATCTCGCGAATCCCGTGGAATTTGCAGACGCCTTTGCTCGTGCCTGGTTCAAGCTGACCCATCGTGACATGGGCCCTCGCGCACGCTATCTCGGACCGGAAGTTCCTGCCGAAGAGCTTATTTGGCAAGACCCTATCCCTGCGGTCGATCATGAATTGATAGATGACAGTGACATCGCCGCCCTTAAAGATAAAATTCTCGATTCTGGTTTGTCTGTCTCCGAGTTGGTTTCAACCTCTTGGGCATCGGCATCCACTTTTCGCGGGTCCGACATGCGCGGCGGGGCGAACGGAGCACGTATTCGCCTTGCCCCCCAGAAAGATTGGCAAGTCAACCAGCCAGATCGACTCGCCAAAGTGTTGGAGACCCTCGAAGGCATCCAAAGCAAATTCACTAAGAAGGTTTCTTTGGCTGACATGATCGTGTTGGCTGGCTGTGCTGGAGTTGAGAAAGCTGCGAAGAATGCCGGCCACGAGGTGAAGGTTCCCTTCACGCCGGGACGCATGGATTCCACACAGGAGCAGACTGATGTTAAATCTTTCTCAGATCTTCAGCCTGAGGCAGATGGTTTCCGCAACTACCTCAAAACCAAATACACCGTTTCGGCGGAAGAGATGCTGATAGATCGTGCACAATTGCTTACTCTGACCCTGCCTGAGATGACAGTTCTCGTCGGTGGTATGCGTGTCTTGAATACCAACTTCGGCCAGACCAAGCACGGTGTATTCACCGATCGTCCGGAAACTCTGACCAACGACTTCTTCGTGAATCTGCTCGAAATGGGCACAGCTTGGAAGCCGATTTCTGCAGATGCAGACGTTTTTGAAGGCAGTGACCGCAAGACTGGTAAACCGAAATGGACGAGCACACGTGTCGACTTGATCTTCGGTTCAAATTCAGAGCTGCGTGCCCTTGCGGAAGTCTATGCAGCGTCTGATGCCCAGGAGAAGTTTGTCAATGACTTTGTTGCAGTGTGGAATAAAATAATGAACCTGGATCGATTTGATCTCGCTTGATCATAAATAAGTTTTGGGGGGACGACTTTTAAAACAGCACTTAAATTCCCGGCATAGAACCGTAAGAAGAAACAGACAGCTTCAAGCCGCCGACTTTTCCTGTAATGCTGCTGGCAGAAGTTGAATCATCAGGACCCGGCCGGTGGCACACAGGGTCGTTGCGGCGAACAGGCTGAGGGCCACCGTTACTTTCCGCCCTTTTATTTCGATGATCTTGCCGCGAATTTCCAGCTCCACCCCTAAAGGAGTAGGTTTGGCAAAATCAACGGTAAGCGAGGCGGTGACGAACCGCCCCACCGCCTCGCCACTTTCTTGCGCCTTGGCTGCAGCAGCGGTTGCAGCCCCGTGGCAGTCGATGAGAGAGGCTACCATCCCGCCATAAAGAAAACCCGGGACGCCGCCCGTATAGTGCAACTGCGGTGTATGGCGGCAGACACACTCCTCGCCCTGCCAATAGCTTTTCAGCTGCAGCCCATGAGGGTTGTTGCGACCGCAGCCGTAACAGTGGGCATAATCATCCTGGTAGAGATCCTGAATTGCCGATTCGTGCATTGTTGCCTCGTTTTGTTAAATTTCTGCTATGCCGCCCTGTTTCGCGGGTCTTCCGGCCAGCGGGCTATTTTGCGGCAGGCGCTGTTCCTTTAGCCGGGGCAGCGGCTTTCTGGTCGCTGATCTGCGTCTTCATCTGCTTTGTCCACTCTTGTATATAGCCTTTGTTCCAGGCAAAACCAAGGGCCATGAGCAAGACTAAAAGAAACGCCCAACGTTTCCACGGGGTCTTTTTCTCGGCAAAGGGGTCAACAAGGGTCCGTTCCGAACCCTTCGGCAACATTGCCATTTTGGTAAGGGTCGAGCCAAATGGGATGTTGATGCGGGCCTTGGTATTGACCGCCCAGCCGTTAGCGTCGAGCATCGGGCCAAGGTTGCGTTGCCGCAGTTTCAAAAAGGCTATAAGCATGGATGGCCCGGAGACGGCTAAAATAATCCCTGCCACCGCCAGGGGCATCTGCCACAAGGGCAGTGCAAGAAAGACTCCAGCGAAGGAGGCGACGGCCGTACCGATCGCCCCTATGGCGAGGCCGAGGGCAGCAAAGATACCGGCAAATTTGCCGACATCAAAGGGCAGTGGTGCAGGAGGCGCCGCTGTCGGAGGAGGTGGTGCTGCCGGACCAGGCGGTTTAGGGGCGACGGCGGCTATCCCTGCGCCGGCCTTGCTGTCCACAGCCTTATCCTTGGCGGCGGCGAATTTTTCGATCTGTTCTCCGATCATCCGCCCGATTCGTTTATACGGTGCCCAAAATGCCTGTGAAACACTGATGGGATGATCAATGATTTTAACCACGGTGGCATCCCAGTCATCTCCTTTGCTATCATAAAACACCCCGTTGCGACCGAGCATGAGATTATCCGAGTCACCGCCGGTAAAGGCTGCGGCAATGAAGATGCGCTGGTCGCCGTCGCGGCGCTTGCATTCGCAATAGGTAAGATAGGTGCGACTGAGATTGGCAAGTGGGCTATGGCTCTCGACGCTTGCTACCTTGATGCACAGCTCGCAGGCCCGGCCGTCGATATAAAGGGTTCCGGCCTGAAAAACCGCCTTGCGATCCTGCACGTAAAAATCACGAAAGGCGACAAAATTGTTCAATAACCTGTACAGATCGCGGTTGAAGTAGACGAGCCGCACCACCTTGTCAATGGCGTCTACCTGGGCTGCAAGCTGCAGATCCTGGCGGATAAGGTCGGCAAGCAGGGCTTTGCCCGGCCCTTGGA
This sequence comes from Desulfobulbaceae bacterium, assembly GCA_011391225.1. Classification (GTDB taxonomy): domain Bacteria; phylum Desulfobacterota; class Desulfobulbia; order Desulfobulbales; family Desulfocapsaceae; genus Desulforhopalus_A. Next base: position 4,240 of record JAABQY010000028.1, read on the forward strand.
GAATCGCCTCAATGCGCAGAAGGCCAAGACTTTCAACCTCGGCCCCGGCCTTGTTGCTTAGCCATGTTTCATAGGGGACAAAGGTCTCTTTGATTCTCTCCCACTGGGCTGCTTCAAGCCGCTCGATTTCGCCGAACAGGGGCATGACCACCAGGGAGGTGAAACGCTCCATGGTTGGCCCCCAGGCAGGATTGATGCCTTCCATTAGCGGCAGAGGTCGATCCGCCTCAATATGGGCGAGAGGAAACCGCTCAACCTCGACCGTGGTTACTGCCAGGTCCTGGGAGGTCAGGGCCTCATAGTTGGTCAACGAGGGGTTGAGGGGCGTCTCGGCCTTGGCGTCAAAAGCGGCCAGTCCGCAGCGCATGAAATAGTCGTCAATCTTGTTTCTCAGGCGGGCAAAAACCGCGGCGGCGGCAGCTGTCTGGTCGCCAAATGGCAGGATAGCGGGCACATTTTTGGTCTGGCTCCACCACTGGGCATAAAGGCCGGCAGCGGCAAAAAAGGCCTCAAGCTGCGCCTCTGCAATACCGGGCAGGCCGCTGCGATCCTGCTCGCTCCCTACACAGGCCATGATCTCGACAATCAATTTTTGCAGTGCCTCGTCTTCGCTAACATGAACGGCAATGACCCCGTCACCGTTGAATTTGGAAGCATGCAGCAGGGTGTCGGTACTGCTGACATCCTCTATGGAGACAGTCTCAGCCGCGGGCTTTCCGAGATAGGACAGCAGCTGTTTGGCCGAGGCGATCAGTTGCTGTCCATCGGCATGGCTTGCGTCAATGGCCTGCAAAGGTAATTCACCGGAGCCAGCGAGAAAGGTGTCCATTTTGACAAGGACGGAACTGATCCACCTGACCGCAGCAAGAATTTCCTGGACGCGAACCCGGCCGTCGCCGTCACTGTCGAGCATCGCAAGCGTACGGGAATCAAATTCCAAACCACTCACCGGACAACTGAGCGCGGCCCAGAGTTTCTGGTCCAACTCCCCAAGATGTCTGATGTCTTCGGCGGTCTCAAGGCGCACCTGATCAAAACCGCCAAGCCGACAGAATCGCCAGCGATGTAATGAAGTTGCAGTAGTATCCATAATTTTCAACCTCCCCACCAGTTATCACCAGTAAACGAACAACAGGCAATACACGCTTACGGCCTGTCACAAAGTACGCCCGTCAAATGCATTTTTAGCACTCTTTTGCATTCTATGAAACATACCAAGACAAATACAAATTACTATCACTTTTTGCGCAGCAAACTTGAGGAAGGAAAAAAATGATGGCTAAGATGTGTGCAGTGCGGCGGCAACCGTGCTAAAATGGCGGGATATTCCCGGAAAATTTTCCCCTGAAACAGACAACACATCACAACAAGGTACCCATTATGCAAGGTCTTGATGCACTTTTTAACCCGTCCTCAGTGGCGGTGGTCGGCGCTTCCAGCACCCCCGGTAAAGTCGGCCATGATATCTTCGTCAATATCCTCAAGGGCGGTTTCACCGGCACCCTCTACCCCGTGAACCCTAGGGCCAGATCAATTGCTTGCGTGCGCACTTATCCGGACATCGGCGATATCCCCGATCCGGTCGATCTGGCAATCATCATCCTGCCGCCGCATCAGGTGGAAACAGCCATCGCCAATGCCATCGTCCATGGGGTAAAAGCTGTGGTCATCGTCTCAGCCGGTTTCCGCGAGGTCGGTCAAGCTGGTCTTGCCATCGAACAACGAATCGCCGTGATGTGCCGAACGGCCGGGGTGCGGGTCGTCGGCCCCAACTGCCTGGGCGTCATCAACCCGAAACCCGAAGTGCGGCTCAATGCCAGCTTTTCCGGACGGATGCCGGCCGCCGGCAATATCTCTTTTATTTCCCAGAGCGGTGCTCTGTGCACGGCAGTGCTCGATTTTGCCGCCGATAAGGATTTCGGCTTCTCAAAATTCGTCTCTATCGGCAACAAGGCCGACGTCGATGAATTGGACCTCCTGCGCTATTTCCATGCCGACCCGGAAACCGAAGTTATCATGCTGTATATCGAGGAACTGCAACGCGGCCCGGAATTTATCCAAGAGGTAAAGGAGATTACCGGCGGCGAACGGCCGACTCCCGTACTTGCCATCAAATCGGGACGCACCCTGGCCGGGGCCAGTGCCGCCGCTTCACATACCGGGTCGCTGGCCGGCAGCGAGGCGGTGTACGATGCGATCTTTGCCCAGAGCGGCATCATCCGCGTCGATTCGATCAACGAACTCTTCGATTTCGGCATCGCCTTTGCCTATAAAAACGAAAGTGCCACCGGCAAGATCCGCCGCAAGGTGCCGCACGGCAATCGGGTGGCCATCGTCACCAACGCCGGCGGACCAGGAATAGTTGCAACCGACATGACTGTTTCCTCGGGCCTCGAACTGGCCAAATTCAGCGACGACACCGTCGAGGTGCTGAAAAGCCATCTGCCGACCACCGCCAATGTCAACAATCCGGTCGATGTTATCGGCGACGCTTCCCAAGACCGCTACGAAAACGCCCTCTCAGCGGTCATCAAAGACGAGGGGGTGGACGGGGCGCTCGTCATCCTCACCCCGCAGAGCATGACCAACGCCATCGGCACCGCCGAGGCCATCGTTCGCATCGCCCGGCATTCCTACAAGCCCATCCTCTGCTGCTTCATGGGCATCATCGATGTTTCGGCCGGGGTCAAGCACCTGCAGGCCAGCGGTGTTCCGGTGTATCGCTTTCCGGAAAGTGCCGCCAAGAGCTTCGGCGCTCTGTATCGTTACTCACGGTGGTTAAACCGCCAGCGATTGGCGCCGTTTCAGACGGCCCATAACAAGGAGCGGGCGGCAGAAATTATCGCCCAGGCTCTTGAGGCCGGCAAGACCTATATCGGCGAAGTGGGTGGTACTGATCTCCTCAACTGCTACGGCTTCAATGTCCTGCCGACGGTACTAGCGAAAAGCTGCAAAGAGGCGGGCGATGCCGCCGAGCGGATGGGCTATCCGGTGGTGATGAAGATCGTCTCGCCGCAGATCATCCATAAGACCGATGCCGGCGGAGTGATTGTTGGGGTGGAGAACAGGGCGGCGGTGGAAAGCGGCTTCTCAACCATTATCGACAATGCCCAAAAATTCGATGCGCAGGCGACCATCGAAGGGGTGCTGATCCAGCGCCTTGCCCCGAAGGGCCTGGAGGTCATTCTCGGCATGAACCGCTATCCGATCTTCGGACCACTGATCATGTTCGGCATTGGTGGGGTGTTTGTCGAGGTCTTTCAGGATGTGGCCTTCCGACTTGCACCTCTGACCCGCAACGGCGCTCAGAACATGGTGCGCGCCATCAAGGGCCATAAGCTGCTGACCGGATACCGCGGCGCGCCGAGGACCGATATTGCCACCATTGAACGAATGCTGGTGGGACTGTCCGAGATGGTCATGAACCACCCGGAGATTAAGGAGCTGGATATCAACCCCCTCCTCGTTCATCCTGAGGGCGACGGGGTGACGGTGGCCGACTGCCGGTTTATACTTGAGAAACTGAAGGACGATGCGGCACATCCGGGGAAATAGCTTTTCCAAACACAACCTTTTCGTCCTGCCCATGACACGCCCGACAAAAAACGCCCTGCTACAATACCAATTCCTTATCATTAAGAAACAGCTTGCCGTCCCTGGTTTCAGCTTTATGCAGGACGGCCTGGCCGTTTTTCACAAAAAGACCGGTCTGCATTCCCGGATAAATCGGTGCAAACAGCATGGGGGCGTCGCCGACCAGTTTTTCCGGCAAATTGACATTTGTTTTCAGGGAAATAATCTCCAGCGCCAGGGCTGGCTGGCCGACAATCGGAATAAACTGGGCAAAGGTCATATTTTTTTTCAGGCTTACCGTCGCATCGGCGCTGATCTTGCCATCAGGTAACTCGAGATGCAGGTCGGAGATTTGCAGTTCCAGCCCCTTGGTCAAAAGCTTCTCGCTGGCTGCGACAATCTGAAAGCCGACGGCAGCCATCTTCTTCTCAAGGGCCAGTTTCATCTTCTCCGTATCATCTTTTGCTGCAGTAATTTCCCCGAGAACCGCACCTACCGTCGTCGTATACAGCTTCATGAATTCTTCGTAGCCTTTGGCATCAACCCCGCTGATCCCTATTCTAGTGAAAAATTTGCTGATCTTGTCCGGCCCGAAACTGAGGCTGTCAACACCGCATTCCGCTTTGGCCGACAAGGTATTGAGCTCTTTGTCATAACCGAGGGTGTATAGAACTTTGAGGTTGGCCAGGTCAAAAGTTTCCGCACCTTCTACGATCTGCGTGCTTTGCAACACTATTGAGACATTACCGTCCCAGATATACGGCGAGATCATGGTTAAAGCTGATTGCAAAGATACCCCGCCAATGGACAATTGCTCGGCAACCGCCATACCTTCCCAGGAGGCTTCAGAAGTGAATTTTTTAAATTCTTTATCACAGGTTACAACGATCTTGCCGGGCTTGATCGTAAAGTTCTTGTTATCGGTCTGGATGGCAAAGGTATCAACAGCGGCGGTCACCTCAACCCCTCCGGCAAATTTATAGTTTGTCGTGATATGCAGAGGGTCCTTGCCGGCAAGCTTGTTCTTGACAAAATCGGTATACCAGGGATTTTTCTCCAGGCTTGTTTTCGAGAGAATGCCACTCATTCCATGTTCCGCCCGGTCAATAAAAACAACCTCGTCGACGCCGTACAAGGCCTTCATCTTGCCGATTTTTATCTTCCATTCAATTTCCGACGAAGAATATCCTCTGTCATACCGTACAATTTCTGCAATGATATCGTGGCCGCTCTTGGCATACATGACATTGAGATTGACAAACGCGTCTCGCACAATCCGCTCCATTACCAGACCACAGCCAAATGGCGCGGCGAGTGCTGCAATGCCGAGAATGACGACTACGCCGATAAGAATCTTCTTCATACTTTCTCCTTAACATGGGTTGAATCCACCGTCGTTGACTCCATCATCCTGCAGCGACAGCGGCAAACAATCGAAAAATATTTGTAATATAAAGGTGTTAATATGTCTTCGGGTGATAGCATGCCACCCGACAACCGTCAATCTCTCGTGTCTCAGGTGCTTTCTCGCGGCAGATATCGGTCATCGACGGACATCTGGGATGAAAGGTGCAGCCGGATGGCGGGGCGATGGGTGAAGGCAGTTCGCCGTGCAGGACGATGCGTTCCTTGATCCTGAACGGATCGGCAACCGGGGTGGCCGAGAGCAGTGCCCGGGTATAGGGGTGGTGCGGTTGAGCAAAGAGGGTGTCGCGGCTCCCCGATTCAACCGGTTTGCCGAGATACATGACCATGACCTCGTCGGCTATGTGTTTAACAACCGACAGGTCATGACTAATGAAGAGATAAGCCAAGTCGAATTGTTCCTGCAGGCGGGCAATGAGGTTCAAAATTTGCGCCTGAATGGAGACGTCGAGGGCCGAAACCGGTTCGTCCAGCACAACGATATGAGGGTTAAGCATCAAAGCCCTGGCTACGGCAATGCGCTGGCGCTGGCCCCCGGAAAACATATGCGGATAACGTTCATAATGCTCCGGCCGAAGGCCGACCAGGTTGATGATGTTCAGTGCCGCTTCCCGCCTTTCCTTTTTGCCCATGGGGGTATTGACCAGGAGGGGTTCTTCCAGGGCGTGGCCGATTTTTTGCCGTGGATTAAGCGAGCCGTAAGGGTCTTGAAAGACAATCTGCACGGTTTTATGCAGATTCATGAGCGTTGCCTTATCGGCGGCGGTTACATCAGTGCCGCCGATATGCAGCATACCCGATGTTGGTTTTTCGATCATCGTCACCAGGCGTGCCAGGGTCGATTTGCCGCAGCCGGATTCACCGACCACGGCCAGGGTCCGGCCTTTCATCAGGGTAAAGGTCGCCCCGTCGAGAGCTTTCAGAACTGCCGGAGTGCGGAAGGTGCCGCGATCGACGTGGTAATGGCGGGTGAGGTCTGTGGCCGTAAGAACAACGTCGCCTTTCATGCGCGTACCTCCCCGGGATAGTTGGTCGGAACCCCTTCGAGGAGGGGATAATGGCACAGGGCGTAACCGAAGTCGGCAGGTCCGGGTAAGGGCGGTTTTGCAAGGCAAAGATTGGTGGTATAATGACAGCGAGGCGAAAAGAGGCAGCCCTCCGGCTTATCGAACTGACCGGGCACAATGCCGGCTATGGACGGGAGAATGCGCGAATTAGAACGCTCCGGCAGTGAGTTTAAAAGGGCTTGGGTATAGGGATGGTGGGGCCTGGCAAACAGCCCTTTGACCGACTGCTGTTCCACCTGTTGTCCTGCGTATTGAACAAACACCCGTTCGGCGGTCTCGGCGACGACACCCATATCGTGGGTGATGAGGACCAGCGACATGCCCTTTTCTTTTTGCAGCTTGAGCAGCAGGTCAAGGATCTGCGCCTGGATAGTGACGTCGAGAGCGGTGGTCGGCTCATCGGCGATGAGCAGTCTCGGGTTGCAGGAGATGGCTATGGCGATCATAACCCGCTGGTTCATGCCGCCGGACAGCTGATGCGGGTATGCTGACAAGCGTTTTTCCGGTTCGGGAATGCCGACCAGTTCGAGGAGCTCGATAGCCCGCCGTTTCTGTTCGGCACGATTCATGCCGAGGTGAATTTTCAGGGTTTCGGTCAACTGGAAACCGACGGTGAAACAGGGGTTGAGACTGGTCATTGGTTCTTGAAAGATCATGGCCATTTGGCTGCCGATGATCTTCCTGAGCTCCGGCTTGGTGATGGTGGTGAGATCCTGTCCGTCAAAGCGCAGGACATCGGCGGTGACGTTGGCCGTCCACGGCAAAAGACCCATGAGGGCCAGCATGGCCACCGACTTGCCTGAGCCGGATTCGCCGACGATGGAGACGATTTCACTCGGGTTTATGTGCAGGGAGACCCGGTCAACGGCGGTGAAAAGGCCACCGGCTGTTTGAAAGGTCACACTGAGATTGTCAATGTCAAGTAATGGCATGGTGCAAATTTATGAACGTTTGAGTTTTGGATCGAGGGCGTCACGCAGCCCGTCGCCCATCAAATTGATTGCCAGTACAGTGGTCAGTATGGCGACCCCTGGGAAGGTGACCACCCACCAGGCGCGCAGGATAAACTCTCTGGCTTCGGCAAGCATTGTTCCCCATTCCGGTGTCGGCGGTTGCGCGCCCATGCCGAGAAAGCCGAGTGCTGCCGCATCAAGAATGGCGGTGGAGAAACTCAGCGCCGCCTGGACGATGAGCGGGGCCATGCAGTTGGGCAGGATGGTGACAAACATCAGGCGTAGGGAGCGAATGCCGATAACTCTCGCCGCGGTCACATAGTCCTTGGTCATCTCGGTCATAACCGCCGCACGGGTCAATCGGACATAATGTGGTTGCTGGACGATGGCGATGGCGATCATCGCATTGATCAGGCTCGGCCCGAGAACGGCGACGAGAACGAGGGCCAGCAGCAGGCTGGGAAAGGCCAGAACGATATCCATGATGCGCATGATAAAGGTGTCGACTCGGCCGCGGAAAAATCCGGCTAAAAGGCCGAAAATAATGCCGGCAACAAGCGAAAGTGACACCACGATGCAGCCGATAAAGAGTGAATATTGGGCACCAAAAATAAGCCGGGACAGCATATCTCGGCCAACGGCATCGGTGCCCAGCGGGAATTTGATGCTTCCTCCATCCTGCCAGAATGGTGGTTGCAGCAAGGCGTCACGGTATTGATGGTTTGGACCATGCGGGGCTATGAATTCGGCAAAAACAGCAATAAAGATGATGGCGATGAAAAAAAACAAGCCAATTACCGCACCGCGATTTTCACTGAAATAGGACCAGAATTCAGTGAGAACAGCTCTGAAACCGGATGGACGATCATCAACAACTTCTTGGAAGGATGTTTCGGTCATAATTAACTAATCCGTGTGACGAATTTGCGGGTTGATCAGGCCGTAAAGCAGATCAACTGCCAGATTGACGAACATGACTATAGCAGCAATAAGTAAGAGCCCTCCCTGCACGGCTGAATAGTCGCGACGAAAAATCGAGTCGACCATCCATTTGCCAATGCCCGGCCAGGAAAAGATGGTCTCTGTCAAAATGGCTCCGGCAAAAAGCACGCCGACTTGTAAACCGATGACGGTGATAACCGGGATGAGCGCGTTGCGCAGGGCATGCAGGCCAATGACTCTCTGGGGTCCAAGGCCCTTGGCCCGGGCGGTGCGGACATAGTCTTCGCTTAAGACTTCAAGCATGGCCGAACGGGTTTGTCTGGCGATTACCGCTAGCGGAATGGTGCCCAGGACGATGGCCGGAAGAACGAGATGGGACATGGCTGAAACAAAGGCGCCCTCCTGGCCGGACAGCAGGCTGTCTATCAGCATGAAGCCTGTAACCGGTTCAAAATAGTAGAGCATGGAGATACGGCCTGATACCGGAGTCCAGCCTAGAATCCCGGAGAACATTATGATGAGCAAAAGGCCCCACCAGAAAATCGGCATCGAATAACCGGTCAGGGCGCCGGTCATAACCGAATGGTCAAAGATTGACCCTCTCTTTGTGGCAGCTATCATCCCGGCCGGCAGACCAAAAAAAACGGCTATGAACATCGCGCACAACGAAAGTTCGACCGTTGCCGGAAAGAGGGTGGCGAACTCTTGCAGTATCGGTTGTCTGGTGATAATCGATGTGCCAAAATCGCCTCCGGCAAGCTGTTTGAGATAGATGCCGTATTGGACGAGAATCGGTTTATCGAAGCCGTATTCGGCCATCAGTTGTGCATGTCGTTCATCACTCATACCCCGTTCTCCGGCAAGGAGCATGACCGGGTCGCCCGGCAAGGTGCGAATGAACACAAAGGCAACGAGGGTGACACCAAAAAAAGTGGGTACCACGACCAGCAGTTTTTTAAAAAAGTAACCAAACATGGATTGTTCTCTGGGGAAATGCCGGCAAGCAAAAAAGGCCGGACAGAAAAATCTGCCCGGCCTGTGAATTGGTCTCTTATTTCAGGTCAACGCCATAGAAGACATTGCCGCCGAAGGGGTCGATACGGAAATCAACAACTTCTTTCCGAACCGGTTGGAACACTACGGAATGGGCGATGGTTGCCCAAGGAGCCTGCTCTTTGAAAACAACCTGAGCCTGGCCATAGAGTTTGGTTCGTTCAGCCGGATCGGCGACGACTTTGGCCTTTTTGATCAAATCATCAAACGGTTGATTACACCACTGGGCACGGTTGGCATTGCCAACTGCATCGCAGCCAAGAAGAACGGCGAGGAAGTTGTCCGGGTCACCATTGTCACCAGTCCAGCCAAGCAGGACGGCGCCGTCACGATCTTTTTCCTTGGAGCGCTTGAGGTACTCGGCCCATTCATAGGATACGATCTCAACGGTTACACCCACTGCAGCAAAGTCGGCCTGAAGCATCTCAGCCATACGCTTGGCATTGGGGTTATAGGGACGCTGAACGGGCATGGCCCAGATTTTCATCTTCAGGTCTTTGACCCCGGCATCGGCCAGGGCTTGTTTTGCTGCGGCGGGATCATACTTGTCATCAACCACTGCATCGTTATAGGACCAGATGGTCGGCGGGATCGGGTTTTTGGCGAGTTTGCCGGCGCCTTGGTAAACGGCGTCGAGGATAGCCTGCTTATTGATGGACATATTCAGAGCTTTGCGCACTTTCACATTGTCAAAAGGTGGAACCAAAGCGTTGTATGCCAGATAACCGACATTCAGGCCTTCTTTTTTGAGGAGAGTGACGAGTGGATCTTTACCCATCGCCTCAAGGTCGGCGGGATTCGGGTACGGCATGACATGGCACTCACCGGCTTTCAATTTCTGATATCGAACAGAGGCGTCGGGAGTAATGGCAAAGACCAGGTTATCAATAGCCGCTTTTCCGGCCCAGTAATTTGGATGGGCCTGATACCGGATATTGGAGTCTTTTTGATAGGAGACCAGCTGGAAGGGGCCGGTACCAACCGGTTCGAAGTCAACTTTATCAGGGGTGCCGGCTTTCATCATCTTGTCGGCATATTCGGCGGAATGAACTGAAGCGAAATCCATGGCCAGGTTGGCGATGAACGGGGCTTCTGGCCTTTTCAGAACAAACTTCACTGTATAGTCATCAACCTTGACGATTTCTTTCAAAAGGTCCGGCATGGACATGCTGTTAAAGTATTCGTATTTGCCACTGCTGACTTTGTGGAACGGATGATTGACGTCAAATTGCCGCATGAAGGTGAAAATAATATCGTCGGCATTGAAATCGCGGGTTGGGGTAAAGGTCTTGGTGGTATGGAATTTTACGCCTTTGCGAAGATGGAAGGTATACTCAAGACCATCCGGGGAAACAACCCACTTTTCGGCGAGTCCCGGTTGAATCTCGGTGGTTCCTCGCTTGAAGGAGGAAAGCTTATCGAAAAGCTGCCGTGAAGAGGCGTCAAAGGTAGTTCCGGCGGTATAAAAAGCCGGGTTGAATCCCTCCGGGCTGCCTTCCGAGCAGAACACCAGGGTTTTCGGCGCCGCCCCGGCGCTCATCGAGGCCAGCAGCAGGGATGCACCGCAGAATGCAGCAATCAGATTCTTCGTTTTTCTCATCGCGTTTACCTCCTGTAATAATAATAACTGCAGGTCTTTTTGTGGACCTGCGCCTATACACTCAGTCGATATAAAAAAATGGCGCCATGGTGCGAGATATAAACCGCTCTCGATGACAACCGTTCCTATACTAGAACGTTAGAATAAAATAGTAAAATAGTTTTTATTATAAATCCACATCACTCCTTCCATGCAGAATAAGGATTACGAACCAGATTGGCGTTGTAGTACCTGGTGTCGCCGGTGACTTCGCGACCGATCCATGGAGGTTTTTCAAATTCCTGGCCGACATGCTCGAGCTCAATTTCGGCCATCAGTAATCCTTCATTTTCACCTTTGAATTCATCGACTTCCCAGATAAATCCGGAAAAAGGAATGCAATAGCGGATTTTTTCTATCAAGGGTTTATGGCACAAAAGATCAAGCATTTCCCTGGCGTCATGGATCGGAATAGTATATTCAAACTCTGGTCTTACACCGTTGATATTCTGTCCTTTTATGGTGAGAATGCCTTGGTCGCCGACAATTCTCACCCGCACCGTGCGGCCTTTTTCCGAGTTCAAATACCCTTGACAATAATTTTTACCGACAGCGAGTCCTTGCCAGCTCTGGTCGGTAAGGAGAAATTTCTTTTCAATCTCTGTTCCCATACAATAGTCCTCCGGGAGGTCAAACGGGATAATTCGGGACCAGCTCGATGGCGGAAAAATTCAAGGTGGCGTGGATAGTAAGTATTGGAAAAAGCAGGGCAATAACAAAAATATTTAGTAAAGGGACCATGCTGATAAGGGCCGGCAGGAGGCCGATGCGCAAAGCTCTACCTTTGTGGGTTCGCAGCCAACTGAGTTTTCTCCCCAGCGACCAGCGGCGGCGGGACGCGGGATAATCGATGAACATCAGGGCCGAATAAAAGGTATAGAGAAGAACCACCGCCACCTGACCGACGCCGGGGATGAAATTGACCAGAAGGGCGACAAGGGTCACGCCTATTCCGAAGAGGGCGATCTTCATCCCTTCAAGGATATCGCGCATTATTCCGGCCATGGAAAAACCGCCATCGGCAGCGAATTTTTCGCCGGCTTGGAGTTTTTCGGCGGCGGCACTGAGAAATGCATAGCCTGGAGTCGTCAGCGTATAGGCAATAAGAAAGGCAAAATAAAAGGCGACAATGCGTGAGACGATGAGCAACAGCCAAGTCCCAACCAGCCAGCCTTTGTGCTTGACCCAGCCCCAGATCGTATCTGCGGCTGGAGCTACGGACGTGAAGCCACCGGTCAAGCCGTCCATGAAATCGACGGTGACCAGATAGCCAAGCCAAGTGAGGAGGGCGGTGATGAGGAAAAGGGCAACACTCCAGGTGAAGAGCTGTTTGCGGCTGATCATTAATAACAAGGAGTGGGACAGGGGAATCCACCCGGTGGAGGGTCTTGGTGTTACATTCGGTTGCTTTTGCATGGTATTTACTGGTATAACAAGTGAATTAGGTGAAGGTGTATTGACCTTTCGATGGCGAAGCCGATTATCTGTGACTCTTCTTGCTGTCGTGACACTACGAACAAAGTATAGACTGTTTTTATTGACTGTAAAGACCTCTGAAGAATTCCCTCCGGGGCAATCGGCAATTTGATGAATACTCCGAGTAAAAAGCAGCGTCGGCCGGTATATATTTGTCAGCAATGCGGCCACCAGAATGGTAAGTGGCTAGGGCGTTGCCCCGGTTGCGGCGAATGGGAGAGTCTGGTTGAAGAGATTGTCGATATCCGCCAACCGACCATTGGTGCTTTTTCACAACCGGTCCCGCTGGCAATGGCTCCGGATGGTGATGAAGAACGAATCGGCACCGGCATCGACGAGTTGGACCGGGTTCTCGGAGGAGGTATTGTTCCCGGTTCGGTGGTTCTCATCGGCGGCGAACCGGGAATCGGCAAATCGACTTTGATCCTCCACCTCCTGGCGGCTATTGCCTCGCAAAACAGGAAGGTGCTCTATGTCTCCGGCGAAGAGTCAGCCAGACAGATTAAAATGCGTGCCAAGCGTCTTGACGCCATCCGCGCCGACGAGTTTCTCGCCACGGAAAACGAGGTGGCGCACATTATCGCCATGACCTGTGCCATGCGCCCCAGTCTCCTGGCCGTTGACTCCATTCAAACCCTGGTTTGCAGTGAACTGAGTTCCTCTCCCGGATCGGTCAGCCAGGTGCGGGAGTCGGCCTACCGACTGCTCGGTATGGCCAAGAAGGAAAATATTCCGGTCATCCTCGTCGGCCATGTCACTAAAGACGGGGCCATTGCCGGTCCAAAGGTGCTGGAACATATGGTTGATACCGTTCTGTATTTTGAGGGCGATCGTAGCCATGCCTTTCGCATCCTGCGCACGGTCAAGAACCGCTTCGGTTCGACCAACGAGATCGGTGTCTTTGAAATGAAGGAAGAAGGCTTGGTTCAGGTCAGCAATCCATCGGAGATTTTTCTTGCCGAACGACCCATGAATGAGCCCGGATCTGTAGTGATGCCGAGCGTTGAGGGCACCCGGCCGATCCTTGTCGAGGTGCAGGCCCTGGTCAGTCCCACCAACCTTGGGACAGCGCGGCGTACGGCCATCGGCGCCGACCAGCAGAGGCTCTCCCTGCTCTGCGCCGTACTGGAGAAAAAGGGCGGTCTCGACCTTTATGGCCATGATATATTTTTAAACATCGCTGGCGGAATGCGCATCGATGAACCGGCCCTTGACCTGGGGGTGATAAGTGCCCTTGCCTCAAGTCTTCTGGAAAAACCGATTTCACCCGCTACCGTCGTCTGCGGAGAGGTTGGTTTAGCCGGAGAGGTGCGGGCCATAGGCCATGCCGATGTAAGGATCCGCGAAGCCCAGCGCCTTGGCTTTTCCCGCTTTGTGCTGCCGGCCGGCAACAAAGAGCGTTTGACCTGGAGGCCGGAAATTGAGCTTGTCGGGGTCGCAAACCTGCACGAGGTATTGCAGGGGATCTTTAAGAGCAGTTAGATACATCTGACCACAGGAGGTACAACCATGTCGCATACCCCTCATGAGCAACACCATGAAGATAATTCCGTTAACGTAAAAATTGCTTGGTTTTTTCTGGTCGTTCTTGCCGCCATCACCCTTATCGGTTTGATGAGTTGATCTATTCTGGCAAAGTTAGTGCGCCGGAAATGATGATTCAGCTACCGGAAACAGCAAAAATAACCGTCAAATTTAGGACGGGGAAGAGATGAAAAACGGATTGGAAAGAGAAGTCGTGATACTGATGACCGACATGGTGCAGTATTCACAAAAATCTTTAAGGATGGAGCCGGAGGAGATCAGAGATTTTCTCATTGACTATCACGGCAAAATTCATGATCTGCTTTATCGGGAAGAGAATTTCCCCTTGGACATTGATCCTTCTGCGGGTGACGGTTGCCTGGTGATTTTTGACAAACGACCAGGGGAAGATCGTTCCGGGGTTTGCACGAGAGCCCTGCAGGCAACATTGCGAATGGCTGCGGCTATTACCAGTGGAAGCCTGGTCCCCACCCGCATGGGAATTTTGCTCGGGCATATCATTGAGGCCAAACTCGGTGCACGAATGGCTAAATTTGGTGCAAGCTTTGCCGTTGCCAATCGCCTTGAGGAGCTGTGCAGTCATTTTGGCACGCATCTTCTCATGGATCGGGAGGTAGCCAGGTATCAACAGGGTTTTGATCGTTATCTGGTGAATATTGCCAAGATCAGCCTCACCAGTGTCGAGCATCCGATTAACATCTTCAGCCTTTACAAGCCGGGTATCCACAACTGTCCGCAAGATGTCGACGAGTCACGACTGCTGGAATTTATCAGTTTGAAAAACCAGGCAATGGAATACTTCGGTGGCAATCAGCTGCTTGGACTTGTCCCGGATTTCCCCAGGGTTCGGGAAGAACTGATGCAGGCGCAAAAGCTGTTCAGGGCAATAACCGGCAGGGAGGATCTCGGAATCCAGAGAATTCTTGAATATATCCGGGAGACTCCTTTTCCAGCCAAGGATTTCATAAAAACCGGCATGAGACTCATGGAGAAAAAGCGCGATTCCCTCGGTGAGCGCTTGTTTCATTTCTCACAACAGCTGTTACGGGCCATGAACCCGCAATTCTATTACGCCCTGGTGGTCGATACTGAATGGGAAAAATACTTCAAGTTGGAGTGGCGCAAAAAGGGCGAGATCATCATTCAGATAGACAGCCTGTCGGACGGTATATATTACCTCGACAGCGGCACGGCACAAACAGTGAATGCGAAAAACCAGTTGCTGTCAATTATCGAAGCGGGCACAATATTTGGTGAGATGGCCTATTTTAGCGGGGAGAAGAAACGTAGCGCAACGGTACTCGCCAAGACCGATGTCGTGCTGCGAAAGATTTCCTATGAAGACTTTCAAAAGCTGCCGGTGATTATCGATATCGTAGAACGAATTGCCATGGCGCGACGGCGGGAAATTGCCGCCAATTCGGGGCGCCCGGAAGACCGGACCACATCCCCCTCAGTTTTTGCCGACTGAGGAGGACAATAGCCCACCGGAACGTCATTATTTTGCTATGAGTACCACGTAGGTCGAGTAATCACCGAAGCGGACGCGCAAGAGTATTTTTCCGGACTTTCTCTCCTGCCCCAAAGCCTTTTTCAGATCGTTAAGATTTTGCACCTTTACCTTGTCGACTTCTTCAACCAGATATCCCGGTTTGAGACCGGCGAAGTCAGCCGGACCGCCTTGCTGTACGTCGCCGATAATAAGCCCACTTTTGTTTTTATAGTCAAATTTTTCGGCGAGCTCCGGGGTTAACTCCTGCAGGGTCAGCCCGTATTTTTCCAGAGTCTCTTTGTCTTTTACCGCCTTGCCGACTGTACTGAAGCTGGATGGCTGTTCGCCGATGGTGAATTGCACCTTCTTTTCACGACCGTCACGGAGGATATCCAAGGTCGCTTTGCTTCCCGGCGGCAGCAGGGCGACGCGGTTGCGCAGATCGGATACGTCGTTCAACGGGCTGTCGTTTAAGCGCAGAATGATGTCATCGCGTTGCAGCCCGGCACTACTTGCCGGAGAGTCCTTTTGCACCTCGCTTACCAGGATGCCTTCCACTTTTTTCAAGCCGAAGGATTCGGCAAGATTCTTGTCGACGTTCTGTATAACCACACCCAGCCAGCCCCTGGTAACCTTACCTTGTTTTTGCAGCTGATCCTCAATCGATTTGGCCATATTGATTGGGATAGCAAAGCCTATGCCCATATATCCGCCGGTGCGGGAAAAGAGGGCAGTGTTGATACCTACCGCTTCACCGCGGCCGTTGATCAACGGGCCACCGCTGTTGCCGGGATTGATGGCGGCATCGGTCTGGATAAAATTCTCATACTCGTTGATACCGACGCTGGAACGACCGGTTGCACTGACTACTCCGACAGTGACTGTCTGGCTGAGGCCGAAGGGATTGCCGATAGCAATGACCCACTCGCCAGCTTCCAATGCACTCGAGTCACCGAGGGGCAGGACGGGAAGGTTGGCCGGATCGTCGATTTTTAACAGGGCAACATCGCTCTGGGGGTCTGTTCCAACAACTTTTGCCACAAATTCTCGGTTATCTGAGAGGCTGACCTTGATAATATCAGCGTCTTCAACGACATGATTGTTGGTGAGTATATGGCCTTTTTCACTGATAATGAATCCCGAGCCCTGACCGCGTTGTTTGAATTCCGGCTGCTGCCGGGGTTGTCGCCCGCGGAATTGAGGACCGAAAAATTGTTCAAAAAACGGATGATTGAACATCTCTTCAGCACCCTCGCCACCTGGGGAACCGCCTTTAGTGGTCTTTTCCACCTTGATGTGCACCACGGCCGGTTTTGCTTTCTTTACCACATTGACAAAGGCCTTGGATGATTTGTCGAGGATAGCGATGTCGGCTTCGGTGTCAGCTTTGGCCATGCTCTCACCTGCGACCAGCGTCAAGCAGAGAAGCAGGAGGGTGAGTAAGCCGTACACTGGAAAATGGTTTTTTATCTTGTTCATTGCAATTCTCCTTATTTTTGTCGTGCTGTGAAGATTGGAGGGAAAACCTGCCGCAGGCTCCTAGAAACCAAAATTGTGTTTCTTCCGAGAAGAGTAAACGGGAACAAAGGGTCGTCAAGAAAGATTACTGAAATGTAATCCTGTTACTTGTTTAAAAAACGGCGAAGTGCCACGCTTTCGTAGGACTTCGCCGAAGCCTGCAAAGACTGCAGAAAGCAGGTCAACTTCTGATCATATCGGCGATCTGAAAAGCGACTTCCAGGCTTTGTTCGGCATTCAGCCGTGGGTCGCAGGACGTCAGGTAATTATCGGCCAGTTCCTCGTCGAGTATATTGTGGGCACCGCCGGTACACTCGGTGACGTTGTTGCCGGTCATCTCGAAATGCACCCCGCCGGGGATGGTACCTTCCGACCAGTGGGTCTCGAAGAAGCAGGTGATCTCAGAGAGAATATCGTTAAAATTCCGTGTTTTATGGCCGGAGGTGGCGGTGTAGGTGTTGGCGTGCATCGGATCGCAACTCCAGACGATATGGAAGCCCTCTTTTTTCATTTCCCGAAGAAGCGGTGACAGGGCCTTTTCGATTTTTTTCATGCCGAAGCGGGTTATGAGGGTGATGCGGCCGGCCTCGTTGGCGGGATTGAGGGTCTGTATGAGCCGTTTGACATCGTCGAGGTCGTAACTTGGGCCGATTTTTATCCCGATCGGGTTATGGACGCCGCGCAGGAATTCAACATGCGCACCGTCCACCTGCCGGGTCCTCTCGCCTATCCACAACATGTGGGCGGAACAGTCATACCAGTCGCCGGTAATGGAATCGACTCGGGTGAGGGCCTCTTCGTATTGGAGGAGCAGAGCCTCATGCGAGGTGAAGAGGGTAGTCTGGTTAATCTGCGGGTTTTCCGCGGAGATACCGATGGTCTCCATGAATCTGATGGCCTGGCTGATCTGTTTGGCCATGCGGTCGTAGGACCTGCCCATCGGTGACTGGGCGACGAATTCCTGGTTCCAGGCCTGGACCCGCTGCAGGGAGCCGAAGCCGCCCCGGGTAAAGGCGCGCAGCAGATTCAGAGTCGAAGCTGCCATGTTGTAGCCCTTGAGCATATATTTCGGGTTGGGCATGCGGGCTTCCGGGGTGAATTCCGCCTTGTTGACCATATCGCCACGGTAGGACGGCAGTTCCACTCCGTCGATGGTTTCCATATCGGCTGAGCGCGGCTTGGCGAATTGTCCGGCAATCCTGCCCATCTTGATGACCGGTTTGCCGCCGGCATAGGTAAGAACAACGGCCATCTGCAGGAGAATTTTCAAGGTCTCACGAATATTTGGGGCAGTGACCTGAGAAAAATTCTCGGAACAATCACCGCCTTGCAGGAGGAAGGCCTCGCCCCTTGAAGCCTGGGCCAGGAGTTGTTTAAGGGAACGGATTTCACCGGCAAAAACCAGTGGCGGAAGGGAGCAGAGATCAGCGAGGACCTTCTCGACGGCCTGCTGGTCCGGCCAGGTTGGCTGTTGCAGAGCGGTATGATTTTTCCAACTTGATTTGCCCCAGTTTTTTTGCGTAGTCGGCATGGCAATTCCCTTCAATGAATGAGAGTAAATGGATTGTTGGCGGGCTCAGGGACCGTTAAGAAATAACTTACTGCCGTTCCTACCATTTCCTTAAGGCCCCTTAATCCGTTCAAAGGGGTACTAATAACAACACCGCTCGACATCGAAAGCATTGAGGATTCGCAATTCCCGCTCCCGGCGAACGCCATCGGGTGGAGGAA
>JAABQY010000276.1 GCA_011391225.1 Desulfobulbaceae bacterium
CGGTCCTCGAATATCGTGGCCAAGAGTCAGTCCTCATCCATGGAAGAGTGCAAAAACTGCACCATTTTATCGAATCATTTTCAGGGGCTAGGGTCAATTCATGGCTGAATGATTCCGGTGCGGTGGTGAAGGAAGAATCGCCGGCCGGTTTTATTTTCCAGAGAGAACCAAAGTTCAAGGCTCTCGACCTATCCGGCCGTAAAGAGGAGCTGCTTTCCGCCATGGCTGTCAAACTGCAGGGCCAACTCGGAGATGTTGCAGGGCCAACAAAACAGTATCGCCTGTCGATTCCAGACGATGCCAGGTTCGACCTGAACGGCGGCAGACAGGTTTTGAGCGATGGGCTTTTGACGGTTACCCGCGAAGAACTTCCGGCCGAAATCAGCGCTCAATCCTGCCGGGGTGAGGCTGCATCTCTTGCGGCCTCACCGTATATCCAGGCAGATAGCCCAGAAATCCTTGCCCTTGCCAGAAAACTTACTGGCGACACAACCCTGCGACTTGTGCAGGTCAAACTGTTGGCGGCATGGGTCTATGAAAACATCGAAAAACGTCCGGTCCTCGGTCTCCCCGACGCCATAACCACCCTTCAATCGCGACAGGGTGACTGTAACGAGCATGCCGCACTTTTTGCCGCCCTTGCAAGGGCGGCAGGCGTCCCGACACGGATTGCCGCAGGCGTCACTTACCACCAAGAAGCATTTTATTACCATGCTTGGAACGAGGTTTGCCTTGACAACCGCTGGATCAGTATCGACACCACCACCAACCAGTTTCCCGCCGATCTCACCCACCTTCGCTTCATCCTCGGCGAAATGCAAGAGCAGGTACGGCTCGGCGGCCTCCTTGGAACACTCGGTATTGAACCGCTCGCCACCGGGAACAACTGACAAATATTGTCTAAATATGACAGGAATTTTACATGCGACAAGAACTTCTCAACCTGAAAAACCTCACAAAAAGCTTCGGCTCCTTCACTGCCGTCGAAAGTGTCAGTCTGAACCTTGCTGCCGGAGAAATATACGGCTTTCTCGGACCCAACGGAGCCGGCAAGACAACCACTATCAAAATGCTGGCGGGACTCCTTCAGCCCAGCGCTGGAACGATCACCATTTGTGATAAAAATCTCGCAACTGATCAATTTTACTGTAAGAACCTTACTGGCTACATTCCCGATCGGCCTTTTCTCTATGAAAAGCTCACCGGCTCAGAGTATCTCGGCTTTATCAACAGTCTCTACAGCGTGTCCGGCCCTGACCCAGTGAAAGAGGCGAATCGCTATCTGGAACTCTTCGACCTGACCGCTTGGAAGGACCACCTCATCGAAGGCTATTCACATGGAATGCGGCAAAAACTTATCATGACCTCCATTTTCATGCTTGATCAGCCGCTCATCATCATCGATGAACCAATGGTCGGTCTTGACCCAAAAAGTGCCCGTATAGTCAAGGAGTTATTTAAAAGCAAGGCAAAGTCGGGCACCGGCATTTTCCTCTCCACCCATTCCATGGAAATTGCCGAGGAGCTGTGTGATCGAATCGGTATTATTGTCCATGGCCGTATAAAAGCCGAGGGCACCATGGCTGAACTGCGGGGTCGTGCCACCGGTGGCCACGACAATCTTGAGGATATCTTTCTGGAATTGACCGGTGCCTCAGAACTGCATGCTATCATCTTGGCCCTGCGCGCTGCTGGTGCCGGCGAAAAAACTGCCGGCCACCTTGCGGCAAAGGTCTGACATCATGATTCCCCGTCTTTTTCAACCCTGGCTGCGCACGACCATCAGCCGATTTTTCCCGAATACAAAAGGTAGGCTGCGCGTCTTTACCATCTTTTTGGTCGGGGCTGCCGTCTGTTTTCTCATCTATTTCGGGACATTCAAGGTGCTCAGCTATTTCCACGCCCAGAACGAGCTGGGTATAATCCTCAGCCTGAAGATTTTACAGATGGCCTGGATCACGCTCTTTGCCATGCTGATATTTTCATCAATGATTACAGCTGTCTCTACCCTCTACCTTTCCCAGGACAACGAAATCCTCCTGGCCGCCCCCCTTCCTCCTCGGGAGATTTATTTGCTGCGTTTTTTCACAACCAGCGTCAGCACCTCCTGGATGGTACTGATCTTTTCCCTACCGGTTTTCGGCGCCTATAGCCAGGTGTTTGCGGCCGGCCCATTGTTCTGGCCTCTGTTGATGTTTGCGGTACCGCTGGTCGCCATGACCGCATCGGCCTTTGCTCTGCTGCTGACCGTCAACATCGTCTACCTGTTTCCGGCCAAACGCACCAAGGACATCGTTTTGTATTTATCGCTGTGTTTCGGGCTGTTTCTTTATTTGATTTTTCGCCTTATGCGCCCGGAAGATCTTGTCAATCCCGATCAATATGGACAATTCATCGAGTATTTCAGTGCCATCTCTGCTCCTGCCGGGCCTTGGGTTCCAGCCGGCTGGGCGGCCGATCTCCTGTCCGGTTATCTTCTTGACCGGGAAATTGACTGGCTTCTTTGCGGACTCCTGCTGACCACCCCCTTTGCCCTCTATTTTCTAGGAGAAATGGCCATGGACAGGTTGTTTGCAACGGGTTTTTCCAAATCGCAGGAGTCTTTCGGCGGTCATCGGCGTTTTCGTTCGGTTACAGCTTTCCGTGGCCGACTGACCTGGCTGTTTCGCAAGGAACTGCGACAATTTACCAGGGACTCCAATGAATGGTCGCAGTTTTTCATGATTGGCGCCCTGATCTTTGTCTATCTCTACAACTTCAAGGCCCTCCCTCTTGACCGCTCGCCGCTGCCGACCGCCTATATCAGCAATCTCATCGCCTTTGCCAATATCGGGCTCTGCGGTTTTCTTGCCGCATCGCTCGCCACTCGCTTTGTGTATCCGGCAATCGGCGGAGAGAAGGGAGCCTTTTATCTCATTGCCTCCTCGCCATTATCCCTGCCGAGATATGTTTTTTACAAATATCTTTTTTACTTCGGGCCGTTCACCCTTCTGTCGGTGATTCTCATCACCGCCTCCAATTCCCTTCTGCAGATATCCGGACCCATGTGGTGGATTTCCCTCTTTGCCGCACTCCTTATCACCTGG
>JAABQY010000277.1 GCA_011391225.1 Desulfobulbaceae bacterium
ACTGATCAAAGAGAGATTTTTGTTTTACACCAAACTGCTCGGCAATAATTGCCAACAATTCGATGAGATGAACCGGCAGACGGAAGGTAGTTCGCACCGACTGCCGGCCTCTCAGTTTTGCCTCTGAGATTCCGGTCTCGGCTTGGCCTGGTAGACCTGTATGATGCACTGTTACTGTCATTGCCTTCCTCCTTCCCCTCCATCATCAAGAATAAATATAAAATATTACTTTGTCAATTTATTAATATAAGGTAATTTATTCAATTATAGTTGTTTTAGTAATTTATTTTTATTGACTCTAGGTTTTTAATAATTATTATTTTTTGACGATAAGAACAGGGGGCTCAATCAAGAAGCTCCCATAAAGCCAAAACAGGGAGGGGAAATATGTGGACAAGAATGCGAGACTTTGATCGGATGTTTCAGGCTATGGATCTGTTGCACTCAAAACTGAACGGGGTTTTCCAGAATGATGATCGACCAAGACTGCCAGGCGCAGCGTGGGGTGTTGCTGAATCCGGCCCGCGGACCAATATGTACGACACCGGCGAGGCGCTGGAGATTCGTGTGGAAGTTCCCGGCATTCAAAAGGACGACCTGAACGTCAAGCTGCAGGGAAACTATCTTGAGATCCGCGGCAACCGAAAAGCAGAGACTCCGGAAGGGTATTCGACGCATCGGGTAGAACGGGGTGCAACTTCCTTTACGAGAAGCTTTACCCTGCCTTCCGAGGTCGATGCCGCCAAGGTCGAAGCGACGCTGAAGGATGGTATTCTGACCTTGGTTCTTGGCAAGGCGGAGCCGGCAAAACCAAAACAGATTGCAATCAACTAAGCATCATCGAAGATCAAAAGAATGGAGGAACACAATATGAGCGAGAGACAAGATTTGACAGTCAGAGAAGAGGCCCTGAGCGAACGCAACCGCCAGATTCCAACAGTGGCACCAATGGTGGACATTCTTGAAAATGAGAATGAAATCCTGCTGTTTGCCGATATGCCTGGAGTCGACAGGAAGGATATTTCCATCAACATCGATAACGGACGGCTGGCACTCTCAGGTATCAGGGAAGTAAAGCCCGTGGGTGCGGTCACCTGGGAAGAATTCGCTGATGTGGAATTCCGAAGAACCTTCTCGGTACCGCAAACCATAGATGTGGCCGGAGTCAATGCAGAACTGAAGGAGGGTGTTCTGCTGCTGCATCTGCCGAAATCCGAATCGGCTAAACCACGGCAGATTGAAATTAAAGTGGGTTGAGCGAAGAAACAGCAAAAGAGAGGAAAACAGCACGGGCAATTACTTGGCTGGTAATTGCCCGTGTTGTTTTTAACAGCGCAGTTTCATGGCCACCCGTATGGTCCTCCAGTCGTCGACAATTTCTTCAACGGCGATAGCAGCCCCGAGATACGGCGGCCAAAGGTTGACGATCATCCGGAAAATGCGCGGATGACCCACAGGGTTGAACCGTGGCAGGGATAAAACTTTTCTTTTCATTATCTTTGGCAACCTTGGTTCGTTATGACAAGAGGCCACCAAAGCCAGGCTTCTGGCCGGTGACCGCATCGTTTAAGGTAATCTGTCGGCCTGCCGCCACCCCTTCATTATAGGTGGCACCATAAACCTTGCCACCCCTGCCGGGTGCCCGCTGAAGGCTGGGAAAGCGCATGCCGACAAACCATGCCAGTCTTTGCTCCTCGGCGACAATCAAGGCATCGGCTTGCGGCTGAACAGTCTTTTCCGTTCGTTTCATTTTCTGTTCGTGAAGCTTCAGATAAAAACCGCGTAACAGTCCGAGGAAATAGCTATTCTTTTCGGTCTGCACGACGCCCCGAAACCTGTTCCGATTGGCCGACCAGAGAAGCGCCAGGCGGTTTTCGAGAAAATGATAACAATACTCGGCAATGGCCACATTCTCCCTGGTTCCGAACAATTCGATGGTCTTGAAGCTGTCGTTGCGGCAAGGATCATAGAGCTGCGACAAAACTATCCGCACAAAAAAGAATTCTTGCAGGATCGAGCATATATGCCGTTGGTAGCCGGCGATCTTTTTCTTTTTCCGATCAATGATGACGCAGGCGTAACGATGTTCGCCACCTTCCCCGAGACCATGGAGGTGGTACTTCTCCAACAATTCATTGGCCTTTTCCATGGCCAGGGCGGCCTCGTGCTCATTTGCCGACCGTCCCAGGGCCAGGAGTTTTTCAATTTTCACAAGACACCGCCGCCCACTTTCGGAAAGCTCGGAACGGGCCGCCACCTTGCTCACCATCTCCGGCACCATCACCCCCGGTCGCCTAAATTCCGGCAGCACCCCAAGCCGTTCGCAGGCCTGCTTAAAAAGTTCGCCATGTGCCGTACCGCCGCGCAAAGATACGCTGCACAGCTGATGCGCCATTTCATGCTTCAAAACCTCCAGAGTGACCGACCAGGAATGTTGGAGAATGAGATTGCGGCTGAGACGGAGAATTCCGGTCGCTGCATTCCAGCAGCCGTAGATTTTTTGTGAATCGGAAATTTCAAAGATCGGCATCGGCAGTACTACATTATGGCTGAGGCAAATGTCCTCATGCTCATGATACAACTGTTGCAGCCAGATCGCCTGGAGCTGGTCGATTCTCAGGTTTACAGTCATAGTTCCTCGCTCTCGGCAAAAAGATTTGTGGGAGATTTTTACCTGTGTTGTGGACCCCCTCGATAAATGAGCAAACATAGCGCTCTTTGCCAGGGGTGGCAAGGCCTGCAACGCAAGGTTCATGATATTGCCTTGATATTCCCTTTGGCTCCGGTATAGTTGAATTCAATACGGTGGCCACCTGTAATGGGAAAGATCCTCAGCCACTCTTACGCAACCCTATATGAAAGGCACAATCTCAACTCGCATACTCGATTTTCCCATGCATATCGCGACAACCCACAAAAACACTGATTTTGACGGCCTTGCCTCGGTCATCGCCGCAACCATTCTCTATCCCGGCTGCA
>JAABQY010000278.1 GCA_011391225.1 Desulfobulbaceae bacterium
TAATTTGAGGAAAGGGTGTCGCTATCCGCTTTAGGGATGGGCGATGTCGCAAAACTCAGGCCCAACTTGGGGAAAAGATCGGCGCGCACCACTCCGGCTACCGCTTCGGCCTCACGGACCCGCGCTTCAGCCAGAAGGATATCGGGGGCAGCCTTCAAGGCCTCATCAATCAGGGCCTGGACGGCCAGGTCACTGTACACCGAGCGCCAGTGGAGATCGCCGTAGGAATCGGTGGCTGATAGCGCTGCCTCAGCGCGGAAGGTGTTCGGCAGAGCAAGCTGAGGCCTTTGGTAATCCGGACCGAGGGCACAGCCACCCAGCAAGACAAGAAGCAGTCCCGAAACAAGAATGCCGTTAATGGCCTTTTTCTTCATGTGTGGACCTCCCCGGCAGTTGCCTTGCCTTGCCCGGAAAAACGTCCGACCAGTCGTTCAACGGCAACGTACAGCACCGGCACCATGAAGATGGCAATGAACGTTGCTGTGACCATGCCAGAGAATACCGTTATGCCCATAGCTGCCTGAGCCGCACCACCAGCACCACCCTTGACGATCATCGGAATGACTCCGAGTAAAAAGGCCAGAGAGGTCATGATGATCGGCCGCAATCGCAGTTTTCCTGCCTCCAGCGCCGCCTCTTCCGGGGAACTTCCCTGGTCGCGTTTCATTTTCGCGAATTCAACGATGAGGATGGCATTCTTGGCGGCAAGGCCGATGAGCAGGATGAGACCGATCTGGGCGTAGATATTATTCGTCTGACCGGTGAGCCACAGACCGCTCATCGCCCCAAACACCCCGATCGGGATGGCAAAGAGGACGGCGAACGGCACGGACCAGCTCTCGTAAAGGGCGGCGAGAAAGAGAAAGACGAAAGTCAGCGCCATGGCGAAGATAATGGGGGCCTGGCCGGCAGACTCTTTTTCCTGGAGGCTGATTCCCGACCATTCATAACCGTAGCCTTGCGGCAAAACCCGCGCCGCAGTTTCCTCCATGGCCCTGAGTGCGTCACTGGAACTGTAACCTGGAGCAGGTTCGCCGCTGATCTCGGCAGTTCGGAACAGATTATAGCGCTCAACGGTATTCGGCGAAACGATCGACTCCGGCGACACCAGTGTGGATAAAGGAATCATCTGGCCGCTGGAACTTCGCACATGAAACAGGCCAACCCCGCGAATATCGCTGCGGAACTCCGGTTCAGCCTGCATCGTTACCTTGTAGGTTCTGCCAAAACGAGAGAAATCATTGACATTGACGCCTCCGAGGAAGGCTTGAAGGGCCATGGTCACGTCACTTATTGGCACGCCGAGTTTCTTGATTTTTTCACGGTCGAGATCAAGACGGAAGGCTGGAGTCCGAGGGTTGAATTTACTATATATCTGGCCAAGTTCTGGTCGTTTTTTTGCTTCTTCAATGAGATCGCCGGCAACCTTGGCGAGGTCCTGCGGAGTGCCGCCGCTGCGGTTTTGGAGTTTGAAAGAAAATCCCCCGGTCGAACCAAGCCCGGGTATCGGAGGGGGATTAAAGACCATTACCACTGCCTCGTGCAGTTTTTTCGAGCCGGCCATCACCCCTTGCATGGTTGCTTTAAGGCTCATCTCCGGTGTCGTGCGCGCTGCCCATGGTTTCAGTTCGGCAACAAACATCGCCGCATCGGGTTGAATGGAGCTGGTCAGAACACTGTAACCGTTGATCACCAAGGTGCGCTCTATCGCCGGCTGGGCGTCGAGTATTTTCTGCAGTTGTTCACTTGCCGCCTTGGTGCGGTTTAATGATGATGCGTCCGGCATTACCAAGGAGCCCAAGAAGTAGCCTTGGTCTTCGGCGGGGACAAAGGCGCCTGGAACCTTCTCCATGATGCCGACGGCAGCAACCGCCAGACCAACCAACAGGCAAAGGGCAAGGGAAAGGCGTTTGATGGCCTGCTGCACGCCTCGGCCATAATGCCCGGTGACTGCATCAAACCAGCGGTTGAAAGCGCCAAACAGCCAGCTTATGCCACGCCGCTCGGCCTTTGATGTCTTGTGTTTCAGAAGCAGCGCACAAAGCGCCGGGGTCAGCGACAGGGCGACAAAGGCTGACAGCAGAGTAGAGACGGCAACGGTCACCGCAAACTGTTTGTACATAACTCCGGCCATGCCGCCAAGAAAAGCAACCGGGACAAATACCGCCGCCAGGATCAGGGCAATTGCCACGACAGGCCCGGACACTTCTTCCATCGCCTTCAAGGTTGCCTCACGGGTTGATAACCCCTGGGCCATAAGATGCTCAACCGCCTCGACGACAACAATGGCATCATCAACGACGATACCGATGGCAAGAACCATGGCAAACATGGTCAGGGTGTTGATGGTGAAGCCGAGCAGGACGAAGGCGGCAAAGGTTCCAACGAGAGAAACCGGCACCGCCAGCATTGGGATCAGGGTCGCACGCCAACTCTGCAAAAACAGAAACACCACCACCAGCACCAGAGCGAGGGCCTCAAAGAAGGTATGGGCGACCGACTCAAGGGATGCCCTGACAAAGACCGTGTTGTCGTGGACGACATCATACTTCAGATCCGGTGGAAAAGTCCTGGCGAGATCCTCAAGACGATCCATGAGCAGCTGCGAGGTTTCAATGGCGCTGGCGTCTGGGGTAAGATTGATGGAAAAAGCGGCGGCTGGTTTGCCGTTGAAGCGGCTGGCAAAGTTGTAGTCCTTGGCACCGAGCTCGACTCTGGCGATATCCTTGACCCTTATAAAGCTGCCATCGGGTAAGGCTCGGATAATAATGTCACCAAACTCTTCTGGTTCAGTCAAACGCCCCCTCACCTGGACGCTGTATTGGAACTGTTGATCGTCAGGTGCCGGCAGCTGACCGATCTGCCCGGCCGGTGCCTGGACGTT
>JAABQY010000279.1 GCA_011391225.1 Desulfobulbaceae bacterium
ATATCTTCCTGCCATCCTTCAAGACTTTCATATACAGGAGCAAGCTCCGTCGCTTGCTGTATGTTCGAGGGCATGGCCGAAAGTCGTTTTCCGGCTAAATCATAGGATGTGGCAAATTTGATGGTCTTCTGCCCGCTTAATACATCCAGTTTCGTTATAGCAAGGCCGGTCAATCCGTTCAATCTGGTCGCATCACTGACCACTACACCATCAAGCCAACCACACCTGCGTCGCCTGCCGGTCGTCGCACCGAACTCATGACCCTTCACCTGCAATTGATTGCCGATTTCGTCAAAAAGCTCAGTTGGAAACGGCCCGGCGCCAACACGCGTGGTATAAGCTTTCATGATGCCGACAACAGCATCGATATGGGCCGGACCAAACCCGGCCCCGTTACAGGCGTTTCCGGCAATTGTATTGGATGACGTTACAAAAGGATAGGTGCCATGATCTATATCCAGATGAGTGCCTTGAGCTCCTTCAAAGAGAATGTTTTTATTATTTTTTCGGGCCTTGTCCAGTTCTACCGATACATTTCCAAAAAATGGTATCAATTTCTCGCCATATTCTTTATACGAACGGTAGATTTGCTCAAAATCAGCAGGTGCACAATGAAATTTCTCACTCAAAAGAAAATTTTTCTCATCAATAACTGTCTGAAGTTTTTCACGAAAAAGCACATCGTCGAGCAAGTCGCAGGCCCTGATTCCTACCCTGCCGACTTTATCCATATAGCACGGTCCGATACCGCGGCCGGTGGTACCTATTTTCCTTTCAACAGCAAGTGCCGATTCCCTGGCCTGGTCGAGGCTGGCATGATACGGCATAATGAGATGTGCTCTTTCACTGATCATGAGACGCCCAGGAGTAACCTCAAGTCCTTGTTCCTGAAGTTTGTCCATTTCGCCTATCAAGACGGCAGGATCAATAATGACACCATTACCGATCATGCATTGCTTGTCCTTATAGAGAATGCCCGAAGGAATAATGTGGAAAATGAATTTTTTCCCCTCGACTACCAGGGTATGTCCGGCGTTATTACCGCCTTGAAATCGTACAACGTAATCGGTATACCGGGTCAGCAAGTCGACAATCTTCCCCTTTCCTTCATCCCCCCATTGAGTTCCAACCACCACAACACTGGACATCTCCCTTCTCCCTCACAGAGGTTTTCAAACAATCGTCGTGAAAGAGAGTGTTGAGACTTACAGTTCACGACAAATCCGCGCAAGACAAAGGAATCTAATGTAGCAAAGCTATTGGATCTTGTCAACAATATTTAACACAAGTCTAGATCCCCTCTCGAGCGTAAAATATCGCAGTATCGGCATATTAGACACAATAAAGGCATATGTTACAGGGATACCACCATTCCAGGAGCATTGACACACCTTACTAAATACCTTACATTTGTCACGCTATTCAACCTTTTCTCCGTTCGGTTTTTCAGTTCAGGCTGGGTGTAGTCCTTGCCCCTGCTGTGTAATCATTTCAGAACAACTTTGGAATACGCTTGTCGACCATTTCTCCTGACTATAGGATTACAGAACTGATCGGCAACATTAAGAGGTACTCGTTATGTTTGGCATTGGTTTGCCTGAAATGCTCCTTATCATGGCGCTGGCACTTATCGTCATCGGACCGGATAAACTCCCCGATCTCGCCCGATCCTTAGCTAAGGGCTTGATGGAATTAAAAAAGACCGCGGAAGGCCTGAAAACTTCTTTTGCCGAGGAAGGGAACCCTCTTGATGAAATCCGACCCGAACTTGAGGCGGCGGCTAAATCCCTGAAAGACAATCTGCTGGATCCGCCATCACAGCTGCTTGCGCACGACAGCACCCGCCTCGGAGAAACAGATGCCGCGAAAATAGCTTCAGAAGCATATCAAGAATTGATGAAACAGACTGGGGAAACACCTGCACACTCAGGCAACCAGTCAGCGAGTGAAAGTGAAGAAAAGACCCCGGACAAGGTAGCGGACAAACCAGAAAACGCCAGTAGCAAAACCGAGCTTGGTAACACTATACTTTAAGGATCCGGCCGACAATGGGTAACTACAACCTCCAAACCTCAAATCCGGCCCTCGAAAGAAGCCTTGCCTTGTTTCGACCGCACCATCAGGAACTGCGGCGGCGACTGCTCAAGGTGCTGCTCACCATTATTGGCTTCACGATTGTGGCATATATCTTTGCCGAAAAAATTGCCGCCCTTTTTATAGTTCCTCTCTTTGCGGCCAGCCCGCTTGTTTACCGATTGGTCTATACCCATCTGCCCGAAGCATTTATGGCCTACATCAAACTTGCTTTCCTTGTAGGACTCATCGCCAGCATGCCGGTCGCTCTGTACCAGCTATGGCTTTTCGTCGCCCCGGGTCTTAAAAAGAATGAAAAAAGGCTGGCTATCACCGTGGCGTTCTGGGCCATGTTTCTTTTCACCGGTGGCGCGTGTTTCGCCTTTTTTGTGGTTTTGCCAAAAATGCTGGTCTATTTCATGAGCTATGCCAACGAACAGTTGGAGCCTTTACCAAAACTGAGTCTCTACCTGACCTTTATCGCCCGATCGATTCTTGCCTTCGGCATCGCCTTTCAAATACCTTTCTTAATGGTTATGGCCGGCAAAGCCGGCCTCGTCAAGGCTGCCTATTTTCGACGAAAACGCACTTATTTTTATATGGCAATCATCGTTTTGTCCTTTCTCCTCACTGCTGGAGATTTCATGGCAACAGTCCTGCTGGCCATTCCTCTTTTTCTGCTATATGAAGCAGGGATTTTTTTGACCGCCCTTTTTAGTCGGAAAAAAAAGGCTGTGGCAAAGGAAGTATAATCTCCTGGCACTTTCTTCTTCGAGACAGCACACATCACCCGATCTCACGTTTAAG
>JAABQY010000280.1 GCA_011391225.1 Desulfobulbaceae bacterium
AGGTTGAGCTCGGCATTCTTGGCGGTCAAGACCATAAGCTGAACTGTAAATTTATCATTTTTCAAACCACTTGCCCAGGCAGTGCCGGCATTCAATCGTTTCTGGTAAAGCTGATCGACTGTAATGTTGGCACTTGAGCCGAGAATCTCCTGGACCTCCGATCGAGGTTGCAATTTTGCTGTTCCGGCTGGCGGCTTGACCTTCAAAGGTGGGATCTGCCGCAGCACCTGTACCTTGACCTCGGCGGCCGTCGCAACCTTGTTCGGAACAGCTGCAGGTATTCTTTCCACATCAACTTCTGATGCCCCCTCGCTCACAGATGATCCAGCCTCAATCTTATGCGTATTATTTTGCGCCAGGGTTTCAGGCTCCTTTTGTGAAATCTCAGGTTGTTGGGTTGCCGGCCGGATTATTTCTTCAACTACCGGTTGTATAGCCGTCTGTTGCTGTTCAACTCTTGCCTCTGCTTTTGTTTCGATCGTAGCGGAGTCGTTTGCCGATGGCAAAGAAACCGGCTTAACCACACGTCGCTCTTCACCCGGCTGAAGGAGAAAAAACAATAGGGCGAGGATGCATAGAGCACCTGCAAGCCACCACATAGAAGGAATTGTGCGACCAAGAAAGGGTAATTTCGAATGTTTTTTATCTTCTTCGGTCTCTGTATCAGCCTCTTCCTTCACACTGTCAAGTAACGCCATAAAAGATGTGTCGTCCCCGTGTGATCGCCATGTTTCGTCGGCTAAGCGATTTATTTTACGGAAGTTTCCTTTGGCTAATCCATGAATACTTTTTACCACCTCATCATTGAAGACATTCCTCTTGTCTAGACTGGCTGAACGCTCCAAACAGAAGCGCAGATATTCGGCGGTTTCATGTTCACTCAGCGGCAGTACATCAAAATGCAGGTCTTCGGTGTTGCGAAAATCGCATATCGAAAGCTGTTGACAATTCTCAAGAAAGGATCTTCGTCCGGAAAAAAGAATCCGCATAGGCACGCCGGCTGCAATTATCCGGTCCAACATCTTGCGAATCCTCTCCAGGGTTGCAAGATATATATTTTCGGCTTCTTCAAAGATAATTAACAGTCCTTTCGATTGCCGGGACAGGTGATCAATTATCCGCCCAATGGCTGCATCGATATTCTTGCCTTCATCAACACCAGACAAATGCAAACCAAGCCTTTGGGCGGTTTTTCTCACGACATCTTCGAAAGATTCAACAGTACTCGAAAAGAAAACGGTAGTGATGGCTGATGGGCACTCGGTTTCAAGCATCCTGCACATCATCGTTTTTCCACTCCCCGCGTCGCCCGACAGGACCATGAGTGGCACACCGTCTTCAATGGCGTTCTTCAACCGCACAAGCAATTCCCTACGACCGGCCCCCATATAGAAATTCTCAAGACGTATCACGTCCTGGAAAGGAGATTGCGAAGAATTGTCAGAGTCTTTCTGGATTTCTATCATGATTGCCAAATATTACTTGAGAAATTTCTTCCGGCTTATGCTGTAACGCCAACACCACCCAGCCCTCTTTTTTCTCGTGCTTTTCCCAACGATTTCGCTTCATATCATACTACACTCACTCAATGAAAAAAATAATAGTTTTACCTGTATTCGCACAATAACGGGAGATTCAATTCCATCTTTCTCGGTTCCCTCCAGTCATAGCCACCATGTGAGAGCCATGCAGTACAAGGCATCCAACCGCTCACAAGCTTTCAGTTTCTTTTCTTCTTCCACCATTAGTGGTACAGTATTCATAGAAAAATCAATGCGCTTCTCTTTTTCAGGTACTTAATCGCAATCCATTCGTCAATGCCGGTCTTTCAACTTACCAAGCACATGGGTTTTCCACCCCCTCACCTTGCCGAAAAAAACGGTCTCTTGGCAATTGGTGGTGATCTTTGCCCGGAAAGGCTTATTGCTGCGTACAGCCATGGTATCTTCCCATGGTATTCCGAGGGTGATCCTTTGCTCTGGTGGTTCCCCCATCCCAGGCTGGTGATTTTTCCCGACGAATTCAGAATCCCCAAACGACTCGAGCGTTATTTCCGTAACTCCACTGTGAACATTACCCGTGATTGCGCATTTTCTCAGGTCATTCAGCAATGTGCAGTTGTAAGAACAGAGACAGGTGAGAGAACCTGGATATCAGAAGACATGCAGGAAGCATATGCTGAGTTATACCGCTTGGGCTTTGCCCATTCTATTGAATGCTGGCAAGACGGCTCTTTGGTGGGAGGGTTATACGGTGTTGCCCTGGGGCAAGTTTTTTTTGGCGAATCGATGTTTTCCAGGGTACAATGTGCTTCCCAATTTGCCTTGATTGATCTCATGAGTTTCCTTAAAAATAAAAATTTCCGAATGGTCGATTGCCAGATGACTACCGATCATTTATTACGTTTTGGCGCACGAGAAATAAGCGGCCGAAAATTTCAGATCAATCTCAAAAAATACATTAACGAAATCACACCCCATGAAAACTGGAAAGAACCCATCAGTGACACCGCACAATGAGCAATGTTCGGCCTGCGGAAAACAACAGGAACTGACAGCCCAGGGACAAGATCATCTTTGTACCCATTGCCTGGCCATAGTCAACACCCTCCGCAACCACCCGGAATGTGCTGTGAAACTCGCAAAAATCGCCGGTCTGACAAGCATTTCTCAAACCCACCCGCAACAAATCGAGCAGGAGCTCCCCGATGTTCTCGACGCGGTACGTTATCGAACAACCGACCGTGAGCGCAACACTTGGTATGTGTCGGTGAGTGAGCTTCAGGGAAATCCTGTAGAAATCTTCGCCTCAACAGCCTTTGACCGTGACCAGCACCTGCAATCACGGATTTCCAATCTCACGACAATTACC
>JAABQY010000281.1 GCA_011391225.1 Desulfobulbaceae bacterium
AACTCGATGCAAGTGGTCTCAATAACCGCAACTATGTCAAAAGATCATAGCGCTGCTTGGAATAACTGTTGGGATTGAGCCCTATGCCTCTGCTTCAGAAGAGGAAGATATGCATTGGCCATGTACGGTTTTTGAAAACATCTCACTGTTTACATAATTCCTGTTATGTTGCGAGTTGTCCTATCTATTTGAAATAATATGATTTTTAAGAAGAGACCTCCGGTGTTTAATTTTCTCATTTATTTCATATCTTTACGCTGATTTTGATAACGATTCTTCTTTGTCATGCAACATAACTTATAGGGTTATTTAATACCTATCCGTTAGCCTGTCGGGGACCAGAGGTCCCCTAAAGACTATCAAGCCAATTTAAAGTTTCCTCCCTGTTTTCCCAGTTGATCAATTCATCTATCTTGTCATCCTGATTAAGCAAAGACTGTGTGTGGGTGATAAATTTTTTCTGGATCCTCTCTCGGTGGCTTAAATCAAGGTGCAGATAGATCATTGTCGATTTAATGCTATCATGACCGAGACGGTTTTTTATATCTGATATGGGATCCCCGGTCAGAAGCATATTTACCGCGCACGAATGCCTGAAACTGTGGGCAGGATTGAGGTCTTTCAACCGTTTTGCCGGCAGGACTTTTTCCAGATATTTTCGACAGAGCCGATATATTCCATGCCGGGTAAGTTCCTTTCCTCGCTGATTGAGAAACAGACGATTCTTGTAGAGCATATGTGGTGTAGTTCGATACTTTTCAACATACCTGCAAAGGAGGTCAGCCGTTTTGGGCCAGAGGGTTATCATTCTGAAGCGACCTCCCTTACCGAGAATGGCCAACGTTTTTTGCTGTGGATCAAAGTAATCGAGATCGAGTGCAGCCACTTCGCTGGCCCTGGCACCGGAGTCGAACAGCAGATTGAGGATGGTATAATCTCTGAAGCCTTGTGCTGAGCTGAGATTAACGGAATCAAGGACAGCGAGAATTTCTTCCTGATAAAGAAAGCCGACGATATTCCTGTGGTAACGCTTTCTGGGGATATCCAGTATTCGTACCGCAATATCTCTTTTTTCCGGATGCATATAGAGGATCATCTTTGCCAGGGATTGTATGGCCGCCAATCGATGATTTCTAGTTCTAGCCCCATTTCCCCGCTCTTTTTCCAGCCAACCAAGAAAGTCTACAATCAACTCCGGGGTAAGCTGCTCGAGTTGCAAAGAGTTGATGGGCATTCCAAGCGTATCCCTGGCAAAAGGTAAAAAGAGAGAAAACGCATCACGATAGGCCTTGATCGTATTGGGACCGTACCCTTTGATCAGTGGTAGATACTGCTCAAAAAAATGGTGAACACTGATTGTAAGTTTCATAATCGTAATGGATACTTAATCATGAAATCAACGAGATTCCGGTGTTGGTCCGCATCGATCAGTTTGAGGTAGTAGATGGTATAGGTGTATTTTTTGTGTCCCATGTATACTGCAAGAACCGGCAGAGCATTCTGTGGTGAATCACCTCGGTCTTTCACTTGTCTGAGGGTATTGACCGCAAAAGAATGCCTGAGACTGTGCGGAGTTGGCCCGCTGATGTTGGTGTTGCCGATAACCTTTTTGGGTTGAGTGAGTCCGATTTCTTTTACTGCTTGGTTGAAATAGTCACGAACCTGCTGTTTGTACAAGCCCTTGGCTTGATCTCTGACCAGGAGATGCGGGTTATAATTATCCGCCGGCAGCAAGGTGTTGCGAAGTAAGAGATAATTCGATAGATGGTTTGCCACCTCCATTGGGATGGGAATTAACCGATCTTTTCTGAATTTTGTCTTTCTGATGTAGATTGTTCTCTCGTCAGCCCTGAAATCCGTCACTTTTAAGCGCAGGGGCTCCGATATCCGTAAACCACAGCGAGCCAATAGTTGCAGAGCCATACAACAACTCATATCCTTGAGAAAAAATGTTTGTTTTTCTTTACGGACTTGTTTCCAGGATACTTCGAGTAGATGTTCAATCTCCTGATCAGCGAAAATAAAGGGGATAATGTTGTTTCTCTTGAAGCGGGGGATTCCGGTAAGCGGATTATACTGACAGAACTCAATTCGTACGAGATATTGAAAAAAGCCGCGTAAGCCATCGATCACACTGTTTATCGTATTCGGATCTATTGCCAGATCTGTCCGCATCTTCAGAAAAAACAGAGGTGTCAAGGTCTCGAGCGTAGTCACATTTTCCGTCACCATGTAACGATCTAATAGTCTCAGCCTGGCTACTGCTTTCGTGGAATAACCAAGGCTTTCCCGATATCCGATGTATTGCTCCATCTGAGGTGCCAGGAAGCTTTTAAACGAGTTCGTCAAGAATAACTCTCCTCATGAGTTTGAGATGAATATGGAGGTATCTTTCTGTTGCTTCAATGTCGTCATGACCAAGCATTTCCTTGATCTCAAAGACAGAAATCCCAGCTTCCAGCAGATGCTGTGCATGGGTATGACGCAGCCAATAGGTGGTGGCCTCTTCAGGTAAACCGGCCTTTTGCATACAGGTCTTTATGGTATAGCAAACAGTCGGTGAACTGACAGGGTTGTACGGACGACAACATTGCAGGAATAGCTCGCGGCAATCATTTTTCGGACGGCCTCCGATCAGGTAGGCCGCAATAGCCTTCAGTGTTTTTTGTGGGATCGGCATCGTGACCGGCAAGCCGGTCTTACGGTATCTTACGTTCATCTCAGCCTTGCTGAAGGCAATATCATCCAGGGTCATTCTACTGATTTCCTGAGGGCGCAGTCCCATGGTATAGGCTATATGCACCATGGCATATGCCCGTAACTCAGCGGGTGTTG
>JAABQY010000282.1 GCA_011391225.1 Desulfobulbaceae bacterium
CAGCTGCTGTTGTAGCCGATGTTGAAAGAGGAGTCGTCTTGACGAAGCTCTCAACCAAAGAAAAATGGACCCAGGTACGTCACAGCAACGGTACAACAGGCTGGATTTTCAGTTCTCTCCTTTGGCCTTGATGAAGAATATTGACTATCGCTTTTTCTAAAGCAAGCGGGAGTCGCACTGTTTGTTTGGCTTTGTTGGCAAAGAGCAAAAAGCCTTGCTCGAGGGCGTGATACAGGAGATCTCTGGTGATCTCGACGTCACTCCGACAGTATCGCTGTATGAGATCGATCCTTCCTTCTTTGTACCACTTCAGAGCCTGCAGCCCGTCTGCTGTTTTAGCCTTTCCCAGGGTATGTTCGGCAAGACTGTTGAGGCTCAACCTGTAACCCAGGTAATTATGAGTCTCCTCCAACAGGTCAAGAGCAGGGAGACTGTTGAGATCGATGTTGGTATATGCTGACAGCACTTTATTATCAAAGCCTTTGTTGTTGAAACCGACAACAAGTTCAAACGACTGAAGGTGCGTTACAAGACGATCCATCTCACGCTCGAGATAGGTGACGCAATCATTGATTTCCGAATCATATACTACGGCAACGGAAACTCCCATCCTGTGTGCTTGATGCCACCCGCCCACCTCTTCGGCCGAACGGATTGTTTCAAGGTCAAACACCCCGAATTTTTCCGGTAAAATTGCCAGTCCCTGCGGTTCATCAAGATGAATGGCGTGCGGACTGTCGCTTCCCCGGCCTGGTTGTTTCTGAAGCGACTTTGGCTCGACAATGGTATTTTTTTCGTTGTGAGTTTCTCTGAGAATTGTCTCAAGCAGGAACAGGCAGGCCCGTTTGTCGATAGGTCTGTTGCCGGAGCCGCATTTCGGTGAATGGACGCAGGAAGGGCAGCCGGTTTCACAGCCGCATGATATGATTGTCTGTTGGGATTGGAAGAGAAGATCATCGATTTTCTCAAAGGCCTCTCTCGTCAACCCGACTCCGCCGGGGTAGCCGTCATAGATAAAAATGGAGGCCATTTCAGTCTGTTCATGAAAAGGACAGGAGATGCCGCCGATATCGTTTCTGTCGCAAAGAACCAGCAAGGGAAAAAGAGCTATCATGGCATGTTCCAGGGCGTGAATCGCCCCCATGAAATGATATTTTTCCTGTTCAAGAGCTTCCACCACCTGCTGGGGGATATCGACCCACAAACCCTCGCTTTCGATGATCTGCTCCGGCAGGTCGAGCGCAGTTGTGGCAATGAGTTTCTGGGTGTGATTGTTACGTTTCTGATAGCCGGTCACCTTCTCGGTGACCCTCACCCTGCCAAAGGATACCTGAACGCCGAAACTGGTCTTTTTCGCGAGTACCTCAAGGATCTCTGTCCGTTTTTCGGTCATCGGTCGGGTAAAATATTTGGGTGTTTCGCGACGCGCCAGCACTTCGTTACCCTGGAGATCGAGTGTATCTATAACCCAGGTGGTTGATCGGTGCAGGTAAATCGCTCCTGGATGACACTCTTTTAACCCTCGCCCAATATCAATCTCCCCTATTATTTCGCCGTTCTCAGCATCGATTATAGCCATCTGCGTTCCGCCACCACGCAGGCTGACATGACGATGTGGATATTTTCGAGAGGAAATCCATTGACCGCCGGAAGCGGTTTGAAGCAGCGTCCCAGACAGCGAAAGGGTTGCTACGCTTTCCCTGATGGCCTGGTTTTGCATGAGAAATTCCGAAAATGACAGGGGCAGCTCGGCGGCACAGCAATGCAGGTGCTGCTCCATGATCGAGACATTCGTCGGATTTAAAACCGCAGATTCCGGTGCCCTGGCAAAAAAATCATCAGGATGGCGCATAAAGTGTTGATCCAAGGCATCTTCCTGGCCGATAAGAATAGTCGCTGAATTTCTGTGTCCCCTGCCCACCCGCCCTCCCCTTTGCTGGGTTGCCATGATGGACCCTGGGTAACCAACAAGGATACAAAGATCTAAGTTACCGATATCGATACCGAGTTCAAGAGCAGAAGTCGAAATAACGCCCAGCAGTTGGCCGGAGAAGAGCATTTTTTCAATATCGCGACGTTCTTCGGGCAAGAAGCCAGCCCGATAGGCACTGAGTTTTACGGCAAGTTCCCCGAGGCGCGGTGCCGTCCACAGGTTGATGAGTTCGGTCATTTTCCGCGACTGGGTGTAAACAATGGTCCGCAGTCTCCGTTTTATCGCCGCCTCCAGTAACTGACTTGCAGTATAGGCAGCGCTGTCCCAGGGATTGACAAAGAGCATGCTCCTTTCAGCCCTGGGCGCTCCCGACTGGGAAATGACTTCAACCGGTTTATCTAGCAATTGCTTGCCCAATTCCGCCGGATTGCCGATAGTTGCCGAAAGAAGAATAAAGGTCGGGGTTCCTCCGTAATGGGCGGCAAGACGCAGTAACCTGCGGATCACCCAGGCCATGTGACTGCCAAAAACACCGCGATAACTGTGAACTTCATCGATTACGATATAGCGCAGGCTGCCGAAAAATGATTGCCAGCTTTGGTGATATGGCAAAATTGACAGGTGCAGCATCTCAGGGTTGGTGAGGATCACCCGAGGATGATGATCACGAATTTTTCTTCTTCCGTAGCTCGAAGTATCGCCATCAAAGAGGGCGGCAAAATTTTTATGTTTTTCTTGCATTTCTTCAGGGAGATGGGAAAACAACTTCATCAATATATTGTACTGATCGTGAGCCAGGGCTTTGAGGGGGAAGAGATAGAGGGAGTGGCCGGGCTTGTCGCTGAACAGGTCGTTTAAAACGGGAAGATTGTAAATAATACTCTTGCCAGA
>JAABQY010000283.1 GCA_011391225.1 Desulfobulbaceae bacterium
TAGCCAGATTCATATTCTGCAGAAGCCTGGTTAAACTCTGCGGATCTTCGGGAAACTCCTGGTGGTAGATATCGCGCAAGAAATCCCTGAAGCGTAATTTGTCCAGTTTGTCGATACCGGCCTTGGTGGGCAACTCATCGGCATGAAATTGATCCACGCTTTGAAAGAGACGGCGCAGTTCTTCCTTGGAGTTTACCCGCCGCTTATCCGCACCGCTTTTCAGCCAGATAACCCCATTTTTATCAAAATAGGGCTTATCCATTCCCTTGGGCACGGTCAGAACGATTATAATTCTGCTGTTGTCGGCAGGGATATTCTCGGTCTGGACAGTCAGCGGACTCCGCACATTCTGGCTGGCTGTATTGCTGATCAACTGATTGACCCGGCTGACATCTTTACTTGATAGCCCGGGCAACGAGCCATCATCGGCCACGCCAATGAAAATGGTGCCGCCTTCACTATTGGCAAAAGCAGCCATCTCAGCGGCCAATGCATCGCTATTAGTAACATCTGCTTTGAATTGCCGGCGGCTGTCTTCGCCAAGAGCGACTTGTTTCTTTAATTCATTGAGATTCATGCGCTTAACCCCGGCACTGTTTTTAAGGCCTTGCCGAATTTCTTGTAGTTGACGGCAACGCCATCGTCGAGATCGATTTCGATCTTCTGGGTGGCCAGGGGGAAGAGATCATCGTTTTCGTAACTGTTCAGTTCATCGATGGTTTGCTTGAGCTGGCCGATTTCTTTGAGTGCCTTGGTTTTCTCGACCTTTGAGGCTGAGGCGGAGATGGATACCTGCTCCAGGTGTTCTTTTCTCGCCGCAAGTTTGGTGCGGAATTCACGCAGGTAGTCGTTCAGGATAATCGATACCGTATCCGGTCGATAGCGATGCATATAGATCAGGGCGTTGAAGCTCCCCTTGGGGCTTGAGAACAGCCAGTAAATGGGGCGTTTCTTGTAGCGCTGGACATGATCAGCATAGAAATCTTTCAGGAAATATTTGCGGATGTCTTTGCCGATGGCGTCTTCCAGGAATTTCAGGTTTTCGTTGTAGTGTTCCTCGCCGAAGGTCGTTTTGAGGAAAGTACGAAAACGACCGGCTATCTCATCCATAAACCAGTCGCCTTCGAGAATTGGGATGACGTTGTCGGAATCTGCTGGGAAGGTTGGTTCGGGGATCTGCTGCAGGTAGTCTTTGAAGGTTTCACCCTGATTGGCGAGGATCAGGCCGGGTTTTTCGAGGGAGTAGCGGCCGAACATGCAGCCAACTGCGCAGGAGATGAACTCCTTCATGATGTCGGCAAGATGGAGTATGTTCAGTTCTTCTTCGCTTTTTTTGTCACCATAGCGATAATGGGGATTACAGGTCAAAGTGATTTCGGATATCCTAGTTGCAAATGTTGTAAAACCTTTACCGTCTGACACCTCATAACGGGCTTTTTTCGGGGTCAATTTCTTCAGCTGAAGATCACTAAGTACCATTTTTTCCTGACCTCATGCCTCTTGTTTGTCGGTTGTTTTCCTCTCTGATCAGGACCACTGGCTTCGGTCAATTGTTCCTTCCAAAAAATTCCTAGAGTCTGTTCAATCCTGTTAAGTGGAATACTATCTCAAAAAACCTCTAATTCGAGAAAATCTTTCATGACTGAAAAATGCTTATCCAAAGAGTAAATTTTAGAAACATTCTGCATTGCATTTTGCACAATCATCAAGTCAGGGATACCAACGCCATTGAGTCCATTTTGAAGGCATTGATACTGTAATTCAATTATCTGCTCCCATTTGATGTCTATCGTTAATTTTTCTATATTATTCAATAATATTATAAGTTTATTTTGCTTTCTTATCTTTAGGAATGGTGTTAACTCAGCAAGAATCAGATCGTTCGTTACCACCAGATTTTCATCTATGAGGAAATCGACCTTTTCATAGTTATTTCCATTCCGGAAATATTCAATCCACACCGAAGAATCGATTAGAACCGGCATTTACGACCCCTGAGTACATGAAGGTCAATGTCAAGGTCAACTTGTCCCTTATAGTCTTTAATTCCATCTATTTTGGACTTTCTGATTAACTGTTCGAGCGCTGCAACGATGACTTTTGTTTTTGTCTTGATGTTGGTAGCCTTCATCGCCTCTTCAACCAAATCTTTCGGTAAATCGAGTGTAGTTCTCATGGCATCCTCCCTGTTGTTTATGCATACAAAATTACCAAACTATGCATAAAAAGTCAATAAGAGCAAGATTGGCAGGAATAATCTCTCAAGCAATGGTTGCACCAAAATAGGAAGACGTTGCACTGGTACTCCAAATAAAGCTGTAAACCTCTTTAGCCGCAGCCTGTTTGTCGTCCTCGGTGTAGGGTGGGCTCGGGAGCATCCGGTACAGCTGGTCAAGGATGAAGATCTCAACCTCGGCCTGGGTTTGCTCTTTTTGTGTCCACTGTTCAAGGGGGGCAAGGAGATCCTGCAGGGCTTTTAACATTTGTTGACTGGCCTGCTTTAACCGCTCTCGCTCCGCCTTGCTGAGATCGTCACGCTGCAGGAGACAGAACAGCGCATATTCCTCTTCGCTGAGGCCTTCCTCTACAGCCCTTCGCTGTTCGGCGTCCAGGTCGGCCAGCAGGTTCATGACTTTGGCGAAGGTCTCCTCAATCGACACGCGGTCCTTTTCACGATTATAGTCGGCAATGATTTCCTGATATTTTTTGTAATAGTCCATCCGCAGCGGATTGGCCGCCAGCATCTGTGCCAGCTTCGCTTCCACCACCTCGCGGATGTCCTGCAATACAGTTGCTTTGCGACG
>JAABQY010000284.1 GCA_011391225.1 Desulfobulbaceae bacterium
GAAGTTGCCGGTCGCGGCAAGTTTCAGAATTTTCTTGCCGCTAGATTGGCGCAATTCCTATGATACGACCTGCAAGATTGGCGGTTATTATTCGCTGGTCGAACTGAAAGAAGATATTGATGTTCTATGAAAGAATGGGTTGTGAGTACAAGGGTGAATACCCATCAACAATCAAGGAGCGCATGACTCCGTTCTTGTTGGTAAAAATCAAGAATTGTCCACTGTAGTTTGCGACAAAGCCGTTGTAAAATACTTATTGATAAACTTTATCATGGTGGTCATTTTGTGAGGGCCTGGGCAGCTCAGGGAGTGGTTTGTCGCTTGCCGCCGAAGCCAAAGACCGAGAACGTCCTGGGGTGATAAAGTCAAGGATCAGCGACGCAGTCTCGCGTGGCTTTTGCAGTTCCAGGTCGTGAATTCCATCGTCAAAGGAAATCATACTGACGTTGGGCAGATGGTTTTTGAAGTAGTCGATATTCGTTTCCGTCATATCGCGAAAAGCAGATTTATCCCCCGAGAGGTAGAGAACCGGGGCCTTGATGACCTTGGCTTCTTCGGTGAAATCAGGAGAGGTTCGCAGGGCGCGGGCGAGGTTGAGCCAGGTTGGACGCGTGGCTGCATCGGTGTAATGAGATATGATCTCAGTTACTTCAGCTTTGTCGCCATCGTCGAGATTAGGCCATGCATAGCCCATGACATCCTTGGTGATGATCCCATTAAGCAGCCCTGAGCGGATAAAGCCGATGATTGCATCGCCGATGATCGGGGTGTCGAGACCCTGTTCCATGAAGTGATAAGGGGAAGGCTTCGGCATAATGACGGCACCCTCAATACAAACCACGGCATTGACGCGGTTGGGGTATCGCGCGGCAATGTTCAGGGCGATCATGCCGCCGTAGGAAACCCCGATGAGTGTGCTGTGCTGGATCTTCAGCTCATCCATGAGTTTCACTATCATATCGGCCTGTTCGGCAACGGTATAGGTAAAGTCATCGTCCGGCGTGTCGGAGTCGCCTGTGCCGAAATTATCCAGGGCGATAATGCTGAAATGCGGGGCGAGGAAAGGAAGCATGCGGGAAAAACCCCGGTAGGTTCCAAAGAGACCGGGAATGAGGATGGCAGGGGGGCCTTCTCCGACCTCAACATAGTGGGCATTGTGTTTCTGGTCGGTGGTAAATCTGTCTATGCCATATTGAGCCGGCACTTTTGGTACACGCAGGGCTTCACTGTTTTTTGCAACCTGGCCGCAGGATGTGCAGAGAAGCAGCAAGAGGAGAAGCTGGGCTTGGAACCTGAGGGTCTTGATCATCACAATCCTTTATCAACAACAATGCGTGCCTTAGAAATTCCTTTCTTGTTTTATAAAAATGAATTTCGTGAAGGTACTCATCCTCACTAGTGGGGATAGAAAGCAATAAAGACAACAACCGGTCATTTGGTCTCGCATACAATATTTTAAAAATTTGAAGCAGGCAACAAAGAATCGCAGGCGAAATGGGCTGAGAGGCGAGAAAATGGTAAAAGAATGGAAATGACGGAATGAAAATCAAGGAGATATCCTGCGCTCTTGTCCTTGACCTTAAAGTTTTCCCGTTGTAGCTTAAAAAGCGCCACAACACGTTGTCCGGTTTTCATTACCATGACCGTCAAAGGCTGATGTATAACACTGGTTTTTTTGCAAAGGAGTCGCGAATGAAATTCTTGTCCACCCTGATTGTTACATTTCTGTTTGTTTCTCTTTCATCGGCTTACGGCTTTGATTTCGATAAGTACAAGCCAGGCGATCTTGATCAACTCCTGGCAACTCCGAAAATCAAGTCAGGAGTAAAGATGGTGGTTCCGCAAAAGCTCCACCTTCGGGCAATGATTGCCTCGCCTTTGCAAAACTGCAACACGGATATTCTTAAACGCACAATGATCATGCAGGGCAGTAATAAAGAGGTGGTCGAGAAGATGGCCCTGACAAAATGTCTCAAGTTAAGATCGGCTAAGGGGGCGACACACTTGCTATATATCGAGGATATAATCGCGGACCGTTTGACCCGCGAGGTGAAACCCGGCCAGGTTGTCGATGTGTTCTGTGAGTATTTGTTTATCAACACGGCCGGCCCAACACTGTTGATACATGAATTTAAAACCATGAAATAACACTCGGAAAATTATGA
Source organism: Desulfobulbaceae bacterium (assembly GCA_011391225.1). Lineage (GTDB taxonomy): Bacteria > Desulfobacterota > Desulfobulbia > Desulfobulbales > Desulfocapsaceae > Desulforhopalus_A. The sequence goes on from JAABQY010000284.1 coordinate 2,166, forward strand.
GCGCGACATCATATCTCCTCGCCGGCTGGCTCATCGATGGCAGCGGTGGTCCGATTCAGGAAAAAGTATTGCTGAAGATTGTTGACGGCAGGTTTGCGGCGATTGAAAAATATGCCCCGGGTGACGGGCTCGATCTTGCACAGATCACCGATTTGTCGCACTGCACCATCTTACCGCCACTGGTTGACAGCCATGTCCATCTTTTCATGTCCGGCACCACCGACAAAACTACACGGGAGCGCCAGCTTGTCGCCGATTATGAAGAGTTGCGTCCGGTTATCGCCCGGCATCTGCATGACCTTTTCAGCCACGGGGTGCTCGCCGTGCGTGATGGCGGGGATAAAGGTGGTTACGCTCTCACCTACAGGCAGACGAAGGCAATGCATCCGGAGGTAATCCTGAAGGTCGTCGGTCGGGCCTGGCACAGAGAGGGCCGTTATGGCGGACTGATAGGGAGATTCCTCGGCGCCGGCGAGCATCTTGGCGAAGCTTATGGCCAAGACAAGGATGCGGTTGATCAGGTGAAGCTGGTAAATTCAGGTTTCAACAGCCTGAAAATCTTTGGTGTGGAAACAGAGCCGCAGTTTTCCATGGCGGGAATCAATGAAGTAGTC
>JAABQY010000285.1 GCA_011391225.1 Desulfobulbaceae bacterium
GCCATCGCCTACATGGCCGGCTTTGCCGGCGGCAGCGTCGATGAATTCAAGTCCCAGTTACAGACCACCGCTATGTTTTACGATGCAAAAGAGGCGGCCGCCTTTACTGCCGGTAGCAAACTGAGAGAGACCATGGAATATGTCCGAACCTTTTCCTTTGGCCACGGTCTCTACGGCGATGCCACCTCCAAGGATTTTATCGGCATCACCTTCCCGGACGGCTCGACCATGGGTGACAAGAAAAATATTAAACTGCGCTTTGCAGCCGACTACATGAAAATGGCCGCCGATGGCAAACTCTAGCCCGGTCTCGAAAACAGCCCCGGCACATGGGGGCATGAAGCTACGCATTCCTCTGTTTCGAGGTTTGCACGCCGAGCCACCGCGATGGCTGAATATCGCCCTGGCTCTCATGCCCTTCATGCTTTTTCTCGCCATTTATCTGTTAGCCGCGGAAATCCGCCATCAGGACAATCCGCAGGATAAACTTTTGCCGACACTCGGTAAAATCGCCTTGGCGGTGGAAAAAGTCGCCTTCGCGCCCGATCCTCGGAGCGGCGAAATCCTCCTTTGGCAGGATACTGCCGCCAGCCTCAAGAGACTGGTGCTGGGGGTCGGTGTCGCTGCGCTGATCGGATTTTTTCTTGGCCTGAACATGGGCCTTCTCCCCGGCATCCGTGGCCTCTCCCTGACCTTTTTGACCTTTATCGCCAACATCCCGCCACTGGCCATTCTACCGATTCTTTTTATCACCTTTGGCGTCGACCAGTTGGGTAAGGTCATGCTCATCATCCTCGGCACCTTCCCGCTCATCGCCAGGGATATCTACCTTGAGACCACGAAAATCCCCACCAATGTGGTGGTCAAGGCCCTGACCTTAGGGGCCTCTCAGTTCGGGGTCATCTACCGGGTGGTCATGCCGCAGATTCTGCCGCGACTGATCGACACGATACGGCTGGTGCTCGGCGCCGCCTGGCTCTTTCTCATCGCCTCGGAGGCCATTGCCTCGCAGGACGGCCTGGGCTACCGGATCTTTCTCGTACGCCGCTACCTGTCCATGGACATCATCATCGTCTATGTCCTGTGGATAACCATGCTGGCCTACGCCTTCGATATCTTTCTGCGCTTTGTGGTTGGCCGGCTGTTTCCTTGGTATTCCACAGAAAAGAAGGATTGATGCCGACCATGCAAAAATCCCCCGCCGAATATCTGCTCTACTGCGAAAACGTCACCAAGGCCTATGGCTCGAAAATGGTGCTTGAGGATATTGATCTCGCCGTCAAGCAGAAAGAGTTCTGCACCGTCGTCGGACCAAGCGGCTGCGGCAAGTCAACCCTGCTGCGCCTGATCCTCGGCCAGGAAAGGGAGTCGAGCGGCGTCATGCTGATGGACGGTGAACCTCTCCTTCATCCCGGCCCGGACCGGGGCATCGTCTACCAGAAATATTCTCTCTTTCCGCACCTGACGATTCTTGAAAATATCATGGCCGGCAAACAGCTCAGCCAGCCACTGTGGAAGAAATTCAGAACCCGAAAAACCGCAAGGGATGAAGCACTGGTGTATCTTGCAAGCGTCCAGCTTGAGGACCATAGGGACAAATATCCGCACCAGCTGTCCGGCGGCATGCAGCAACGGGTGGCCATTGCCCAGGCTCTGATCATGCACCCGCGCATCCTTCTCATGGACGAGCCCTTCGGAGCCCTTGACCCAGGTACACGCGAAACCATGCAACTTCTTATCCTTGAGGTATGGGAAAAATACGGAATGACCATCTTTTTCGTCACCCACGACCTGGAGGAGGCAGTCTTTCTCGGTACCCGTATCCTCGTCATCTCACAGTTCTATACCCATGAAACAAAATCCCCCGAAGAGCCGCACGGGTCGCGTATTGTCGCCGACTACAAACTGAACGACAGTGCCTTTTCAACGAGAGTGAAACAAACAGCAGCCTTCGGCAAACTGATCCAGACCATCCGTTACGAAGGGTTTGACCCTGAGGTAAAACGTCACGCCCATGACTTCAACCTCACCCACAGCGACTCCTTTATTACCTATGAGGATCAATAAATAAAAACTTGGTAGATCGGCAAAAAATTCGAACCATCACCAGAAAGGAACGCCACATGCATAAGCCACTCATCCCCTTTTTCCTTGCAGTCTTTCTCTTTATCGCCCTGGTGCCCCCGGCCTATACGGCCGTTGAGTTCGTAACCGCCCCGCCGCTTGCGGACGCAGTAAAAGATGCGGTGGGTGATGTACGCATTGATCCCAACGGCGTCATGGTTCCTTTGATTACCTGGGGTGGGGATATTGCCACCATTTATGCCAACGGCAACGCCTTGCGAACCACCAAGGGATCGATTTTCGACCGGGAGGGTCTGCAACTGCAACTTCTGCGCTCCGACGATTTCAAAAAACAGGTACAGGCCTATGTCAAAGGCGAGACCCCCTATCTGCGCGGCACTCTCGGCATGATCTCCATGGCTGCCGAGCTCCTCAGCCGTGACCCGCGCACCAAGCCGGTGATTATTTATCAACACACCTGGAGCAACGGCGGCGACTGCCTGGTGGTAAAAACCGGCCTGAATAATGCCGCCGATCTGAAGGGTAAGACGGTCGCCCTGCAGGCCTATGGGCCGCATGTCGACTACCTTGCAACTTTGCTAAAAGACAGCGGCCTGAAGATGTCCGATGTCAAAATCAAATGGGTAAA
>JAABQY010000029.1 GCA_011391225.1 Desulfobulbaceae bacterium
AAAACTCTTTGTTGCGGCGATTGATCATTGAGCCGATCTTGCGGGCATCGATAAAGAGGATTTCGTTCGCTCGGTTTCGGAATTTGCCATTGGTCTTATTGCGGGCCAGAAACCACAGGCAGGCGGGGATCATGGTGTTATAGAAAAGCTGGGCCGGCAAGGCTACCATACAGTCGATCAAGCCCGTCTCGATCATGTTCTTGCGGATCTCACCCTCGCCGCCGGAGTTGGAGTTCATACTGCCGTTGGCCAGGACAATTCCCGCCGTGCCGTTAGAACTGAGCTTGTGGGCGAAGTGCTGCAACCAGGCATAGTTGGCATTGCCGGTTGGCGGCACCCCGTATTTCCAGCGGCCGTCGTCGCGCAGGTGTTCGCCGCTCCAGTCGCTTATGTTAAAGGGTGGATTGGCAAGGATGTAATCGGCCTTCAGGTCCTGATGTTTATCGCTGAGGAAGGTGTCACCCAGTTCAATACGGGCGTCGATGCCGCGAATGGCCAGATTCATCTTGGCCAGGCGTAGCGTGGTAGGGTTGGATTCCTGCCCGTAAATTGACAGGTCTTTGATGTTGCCCTGATGTTCCTCCACGAAGCGTTCACTCTGTACGAACATGCCGCCGCTGCCGCAACAGCCGTCATAGACCCGGCCATTGTAGGGCTCAAGCATGGCAACCAACACTTTTACGATACTGGCTGGAGTGTAGAACTGGCCGCCCTTCTTGCCTTCGGCATCGGCAAACTGACCCAGGAAATACTCATACACCCGGCCCAGCAGGTCTTTGGCCTTGTGGCCATCCTGGCTGAAGCCGATGGTGCCGATCAGGTCGATGAGTTCGCCCAGACGCTGTTTGTTGAGTTCCGGGTCGGCATAAATTTTGGGCAGCACGCCCTTGAGCGGCGAGTTTATTTTTTCAATGGCGTCCATCGCCTCGTCGAGCCACTTGCCGATCTCCGGTTGCTTGGCCCGGTCCTGCAAATACTGCCAACGGGCCTTTTCCGGCACGAAGAATATATTGTGAGCCAGGTATTCGTCGGCATCTTCCGGGTCAGCCCCTTCAAACTCCCCTGCACCCGCCATCAGTTGCGCATGCAAATCGTTAAAGGCATCTGAGATGTATTTCAAAAAGATCAGGCCAAGAACAATATGCTTGTACTCGGCGGCATCCATGTTCGAACGGAGTTTGTCCGCTGCTGCCCATAGGGTTTTTTCCAGTTCGTTGTTTTCAGACATAAAGAGTATATCTCCTGCTATTGTTTCTACGAGCAGTCTTTGCTTTCGTCAGGCTGGAGCACTATCGACCTTGGAGTCTGGATTCGTATTGTAACCATTTAGAAATGCATATAAATCTCTTTTCGAAGGATTTGCAAGTTGTTAGTACTTTACGTTGTGTGGATACTGTCATTTGCGGGGCGGCAGGAAAAAAAACAATAGTCACTTGACAAAATGACTGCAAATGGGGCTAATTTTGTTTATTGAATATCTTCTAGATACATACGTTCAAGCAAAATAACCTGATCAGGCGGGAAGCCGCTCTGCTCTGCCTCTTGCTCCTTCGCGGCCAGCAGACGGCTGGGGAATTGCGGAGCCGAACCGAGAGGCTTTGTTCCTTTGAAAATCTTGAGGAAGTCCTGCAATACCTCGATAATCTCGCGGAGATCGGTTTCGTTGCAAAATTGCCTCGGCAACCCGGCCAGAAAGAACAGCGTTTTGCGCAACTGTTGTCGGGCGAACCGGACTATACCGAACACATTCTTGTGCACCAGGAGCCTGCCATGGTTGTCGCGGAAGCCGACAATGACCGGCTCATCGAACTTGAAAAGACGGTGGCATTTTTAAAGGAAGAAATAGAACTGCTGAAGAGTGAATTTTTAATCTTTAAACAAGAATTCGAATAGTTGCGTTGCAGTCCGGGTAATATGAGTTGTGTCAACCGCCTTTGCCAGGCAAGATAGGAGGCAAGGGATTTGCATTCTTCGCTTTCTGTTGAAAAATCGGCAAAAGGTGGTAGGTAACGGACAATGATGGGGAAACTGCCCGGAGAAATCCTTCGGGCATCGATAAAGAGCCTGAAATTTGTGGAGAGAGTGTGGAAAATCAGAAAATTACCAAGATACTCGTTTCCGAGGAAGAGGTGCGCGAGAGGGTTGTGCGACTTGGAGCCGATATTACCGCCTATTACCGCGGGATTAATAAAGAACTCATGGTCATCGGCCTTTTGCGGGGTTCCTTTATTTTTATGGCCGATCTGGTGCGACAAATTAAAATTCCCCTGATAGTCGACTTCATGACCGTTTCCAGTTACGGTGATGGTACTATAAGTAGCGGTGATGTCAAGGTTGTTATGGATCTCGACTCATCAATCGAAGGCCGGGATGTCCTGCTGGTCGAGGACATCGTTGATACCGGACGAACCTTCAGCAAGGTGATAAAAATGATGCACAACCGAAACCCTCGCTCCCTGAAAACCTGCACTTTTTTGAATAAGCCAGGGGCCAGGTTGGTTGACATCCAGATCGATTTCTGTGGGGTGGATATTCCCAACGAATTTGCCGTTGGTTACGGTCTTGATTATGCCCAGGGCTACCGAAATCTTCCCTATGTGGGAGTTCTGAAGCCGAATTGATCGCGACCAACTCTAGCCGAATAGTTGGATTAGCACCGTGCTCAGCCACGGGACATAGGTGATGATCAGCAGGGTGATGAACAGCAGGCCGAGAAAGGGCAGGGTTGCTATGCAGAGTTCCGCTATCGGTTTGTCGAAGCGGTAGGAGGCAAGAAAGAGATTCAAACCGACGGGCGGGGTGCAGTAACCGATCTGCAGGTTGGTGAGAAAGACGATCCCCAAATGGATGGGATCGATGCCGTAGCCCTCGGCGATCGGCAGAATGATGGGGACGATCAGGACCAGAGCGGAGAAGATATCGAGCATCATCCCGACGACCAGCAGGAAAACGTTGAGCAGGAGCAGGAAGGTGTATTTGCTGTCGATGAAGCTGCGAATAAATTCAAAGAGTCTGGTCGGCACCTGTTGATCGATAAGATAGTTGGTGGAGGCCATGGAGGTGGCGATGATGACGAGTATGCCGCCGAAGAGGACCATCGATTTACTCATCACCGCCGGCAATCGCCCCAACGGGATATCTCGGTGAATCACCACTTCAACCACCAGGACATAGAGAGCGGTAACCGCGGCCGCCTCGCCCGGCACGAAAATACCACCATAGATGCCGCCGAGCAGGATGACCGGCAACGGCAGTTCCCAGGCTATAACCCGTAATCCATGCAGTACTTCCCGAGCAGTGTAGGCCGGTCTTGCCAGGCGCGTCGGACTCTTGGCCACCGCATAGCCGATGAGCAGCAGAAGCATGAGGGTTCCCGGCAGGATGCCGGCAAGAAATAGGTGGTCAATCCGCGCCTCGGCGATAACCCCGAAGAGGATAAGCGGCAGGCTGGGGGGGAAGAGCAGGCCGAGGCTGCCGGAAGAGGTGATCAGGCCCATGGAGAATCTTTCCTGGTAGCCTTCCTCAAGGAGTGCCGGCAGCAGCAGGCCGCCGAGGGCGAAGATTGTTACCCCGGAAGCTCCGGTAAAAGCGGTGAAGACGGCGCAGACGATAAGTGAGATGACCGCCAGGCCGCCGGGCAGCCAACCGAGAAAGATCCGTGAAAATTGCAGCATACGACCGGGGGCCTTGCTTTCCGACAAGAGAATACCGGCAAAGATGAAAAGCGGCAGAGAGACCAGCAACGGGGTGTCGGCCAAGCGCGCCATCTCGATAATCACCACGGAAATGTTGATCTCCGCCGAATAAAAAGACAGCAGGGCCAGGGCACCGATAACTAAAAAGAGCGGTGATCGCAGCACGGCGAGGGCGAGAATGAAGAGCTTCAGGGTGCTCATAACGGCTTGTTGCCCAAGGTTTTGTCTTTCGCGGCCAAGGCCTTGACCTGCATAATAAAAAGCAGGCAGGATTTGAGAGTGATAAGGCTGAAGGCGAGGGGAAATATGCCGTTCCAGAACCACAGCGGCAGCGATAATGGGCCATCACCTGCGGTGGCGATTTCTTCGGCAAGAAAGAGACAACCGGCCCAGGTCAGGCCGGCCGCGGCAAGGGCGCTGAACAGCTGAGTGAGCAGCGACAACCACGGATCAAGGGCCGGAGGTATCCGCTTCCCGAAAATATCGAGAGCGATGTGTTTGCCCTGGGAGGTGGCGGTAACTGCGCCGAGAAGCCCGCACCACAATACCAGATAGCGGAGCAGCGGATCGATCCACAGCAGACCGCCGGAATAGAAAGTTCGAAGGAAGATTTGCAGGCAGGCGAGGATGATCATTGTCGCCAGCATGAGACAGAGCAGCTTCTCTTCAATCCTATCAAGAAGGGTCAGAGCCTTGTGGTTCGGGTATAAGGCTGCGGGGCCGGTCAATGAGTTTTTTCCCCAGGAGATATGCTGCGATATTTTTTAAGCAGTTCGATCGCCTGATCGTAAATAGCCTTCGACAGGGATTCGGGAATGAGCTGCTGTACCGCCAGCTCTCTTTTTTCCTGCAACACCTGGGACGTCTTCTCGTCAAATTTTTCGAATGCGGTGCCGCGGTCAAGCATCACCCGGCGTGAGTCGCTATTGCTGTCTCGGGTTTTTTTCAGAAGGATTGGAAAGTGCACACCGGCCGCCGCATGTATCGCCTGCTTATGGGCCTCGGAGAGGGCATTGAATCTTTTGCCGTCAAGGGCAAAGACCCCATAGGCATAGCCGTATGGGGCATCAACGACATATTTGGCCTTGGTAAACCATTGCAGGACTATTGACCCGTAGAGAGAATTATACACCGTCTCGATCAGGCCGCTTTGCAGAGATGAAAGAACATCCGGGATTGACAGCTGGACGGGCGTGATCCCCAGGGCCTTGAGGTAGTTCTCAGAAATCGGATCTCCGGCCGGGCTCCAGTTTTTTGTTCGTTGCAGTTGCTCGAGTGTATTGATGGGCTGCGTTGACATGGCATAGATGAAGCCCACCTCGGTTAAGGCGACGAGTTCTAATTCTTTGTCGCGGAAGCGCTCTTTGAAGGTGGGGAGCAGCCCTTCTTTGACATAATCCACTTCCTCATAGGATGTAAAGAGCGAGGGAATGGCCATCACCCTGAAGTCCGGGACGACGGTGGCAATGCCGGTCATAGTGAAGCCTCCGCCATGGAGTTGCCCGACCCGCATCTTGCGAAACATTGCCTGATCATCACCCATAACGCCTCCCGGATAAATCCGGAAGCCTACTTCGCCACCGGTTTTCTCGCTTACTTCCTTGGCAAAATTCTCGAATTGCTCGACCCAGACCGAACCGGCCGGGGCCAGACTGGCAATTTTAAAGAGATGTGTGGGGGCAGCCTGAAGCCATTGACAGTCGCCAATGAGGATGAAGGTGGTGCAGAGGATAAGGGCAACTACTCTTTGCATGGGGTCTCCTGGAGGTGCTAACTTATTAAAAATATTGTTGAATTAGTCTTCAAAATAGTTTTCTGCCAGCAGCCTTTTTGCCCGGTTGACGGCGATTCGGTTACTGAGACCGAACTCCGGAGCGCTCGAAAGCGGGAAAGCCAGTACTTCCTGAAGCAGGCGGTCGTGCAGATCACGGTCCATAGCCGTTCTAGCAAGCGTTGCAGCATAGGTGGTCTGGGTCAGAAGGAAACGTCGCTTGGAGATGGCCAGAGCCTTGTCGAAATGGTTGGCGCTGAGATCCGGTCTGCCGCCGAACATCTCCGGCTTGGCAGCATGGTAGGCACCGAAAAAGAGATGGACGCTGCCGCCTTGGAAAGACTCGTCGAGTGTTAGGAATCTCGCCATGATCTTTTCGATGAGGACGATATCGGCAATCGCTTCAGGGGAGCCTTTTTGTCTGAGAATCCAAGTCAGCCAGCCGGAGGCGCCCCAAAATGCTTCGGGAACATCACCGGTAGAGAGTTTTGCAAGGTTCTTGTCAAAGTTTGGATTGTTGCCTTTGTCGTCAATAGGCAACAGGGAATGGAGCAGTTGTTTGCCGTAAAAGCGGGCCTTACCGGCCATAGCATCAATGCGTTGATTGGTGCCGCCGCATTCTTCCAGGGCGGTGGCATAGGCGCTGTAGGATTGTGTCGCAGTCATCAGCAGATCCTGGTTTTCCGGTGAAGATACCAGCATGCTGTCGAGCATCAGCAGATAAGCCGGGGCGCCTTCGCAGACCAGTTCAATGTCTTGTTGTTGCTGGAGGTTGCCGATGGCCGGTTTGATTACTGTACTGGTAAGGAGACTTGCGCAGGAGGACAAACCGCCGCAGAGACAAAAAAGCCAGACAACAGGCAGAAGCGAAGGAAATGATCGGGCGGGCATACTAATCTCCCTGTGACAGGCCTGGTTGTTTTTCAAGAACTCATCAGCCCATTGCCGAGAGGATTTCTCGGCAATGGGCTGAGGCTGGGAAAATCTTTTAGGAGCCGTTAAGAAATAACTCCTACCATTTCCTCCAGTTCTGTACGGCCCCTTATGCCGTTCATTGCATAGAAACGGATTACTTATTCTTGAACGACGGCTTACTGTTTGGGTTCAAGAGTCTTGGGAACGCTTTGATTCATTATTTCAAGGGCTCTTTGGGTTGCAATTACCGCATCTTTCATGGCATTTACCACTTCTTGTTCCACGACTGCGGTCTGCTTCTTGGTTCCTGCTTCAGCTGCTTGTAAAGTCGATTGAGCTGCTGGTACCGTCTGCGCATTGCCCTTATTTGTATTGGCGACCTCACCTGTTGTCCCTGTAGTTGCCTTAAGCATTTCCTGGGTGGCAACGAGCAGTTGCTTGGTTACCAGCACCATATCATTGGTAGCCTCCGCCATTTTCTGCACTGCAGTGGCAAGGCCATCTTCAGGGTCTTCCACTACCTGGGATTCTACTGCACCTTGGCACGGCATCTCCGATAGCTGCGGTAGTTCGAGGTCGGGATCGTCAACCGGCATGGGCTGTCGTACAAAGATACGGCCACAGGGCATCATTATGAGTTCTTCTTCGGCGGCGGACTGTTTTGCACCCATCATCGGGCATGGGAAGCCCTGTTGTTTTAAGCAAGGAGCATTGGCTGGAATCTGATGTTTTATAAACATACAGCCGCAGGGCATAACCACGATATTGTTTTCATCCGGCTGGGTCAGTTCGACGGCGCCCTGTCGCGGAACCATCATCGGGCATGGTGGTTGCAGTTCTCGGGCTCCCTCGCCGGGCTTTTGCTCCAGAGCGATTACCGGGGCTTGTTGGCTAGCCTCGGCTACCACTTGAGAAGGTGGCGCGGTGATAGTCTGCTGTGCCGGTTGCGGTGTTGCAACGGCTGCAACTACAGGTTTTTTCACGGTACTGTGAACAGTCTGTCCCTCTTTGTCTTCTGTTTTTTTGGAAGTGTCCGGACCACAGCCATAAACAAGAAGGTAGCATGCAATTAAGGCTATAAAAGCGTATTTCATCGTTTCAATCTCCCCTTTGTAAATATAATTCCTGTAAGGAACCTTTTTAAAAAACTCGCAAAAAGTCTGAAGCAATCACAGGGAATACTATCATATATTTTCCTCGACTTTTAGTGTTTTTCCAATTGTTTTGGGAATCCATCTGAAAAAATCCGTTATTTCGACAAGATATGTAGCAACAATTTTCTAAGAATAGATCACCGCCATGGCCTCTATTGTCGATTTCACCCGCTGTATAAGTTCGGGGGGCGAGAGAACCCGGGCCATAGCCCCATACTGAAGTATCTTCATCACCAGTTCGCGGTCATCGCTGACCGGTAGCTGGACAACAATCCCGTTTTCAACATTAGTAATGATCTGATCATTATGCCAGTGCTGGTGGGCAACAAGGTCGGCGGCGGTGGCGGTAAAAAGTATTTCCGCCTGATAACGCGGTGCGCCCTGGAAGATGCCAAATGACTGCATGAGGTGATCGCGGTCAAAATGGAGATGTGGAGGAAGGGGATGGCGGGTCACCGTGGCGCTTTGTACTCTGGCAATATGAAACAGCCTGTGCGACCCTCGGAGATTGCAGAAGGCGAAGAGGTACCAGCGACCCTGATGGTTGATGAGTTGCAGAGGTGCCACCGCCCTTGCTGTTTTTTTGCCGCCGATTGGTTGGTAGGTAAGGGTCAGGAGTCGTTTTTTTACAACCGCTTCGATAATGGTTTCAAAAATCCGGTGATCTATACTTTCAACCTCAATCCATTGGCAATGGAGGGAATCTACCAATTTACCGTATTCGGGAGAGATCATTACAGCCAGACGTTGCTCAAGCTGCCGTACTTCCGGCAAGCCCCCAAGCCCGGCTTCTTCGGCAAGTTTATTGAGCATGGCCAGGAGGAAAACAATGCGAGGACTCTCCTCAAAAGGGAGACGGAATCCGTCTTCGGTATAATAATAGCCGTTTTTTTTCGTGTCAAAGGCGAGTGGAGCGAGGAGGCGGTCGCGCAGGTAATTGATGTCGCGCTTAGCAGTGGCGGCGGAGATCTCAAAGCTTGCAGAAAGCGTCCTTGAGTTGGGAAAGTTTCCCCCGCGAGTTTCCTGGTGGAAAAAGAATATCCGCTCAAGAAAGCTCATGTCGGATTATTTTGCGTGTCGGCGATGTTTTACCGGAAGGATTTTTAGCTGTTCCCTGTATTTAGCCACAGTCCTTCGGGCTATTTTGATATTTTCTTCGGCGAGCTTTTCGGAAATGGTATTATCACTGAGAGGGTTGTCCTTGTCTTCCTCCAGGATCATCCTTCTGATCAGGGTTTTGATCGATTCGGCGGCCATGTCGTCTTCGCCCTCACGGGCAATGGCGGTTGAGAAGAAGTACTTCAGCTCATAGATGCCCTGTGGGGTGTGGACGTATTTGTTGGAAGTGACCCGGCTGACCGTCGATTCGTGCATTTCAATGTCGTCGGCGACGTCTTTGAGGATCAGCGGCTTCAGATAGGCCGACCCGCGCTCGAAGAAGTCGTACTGAAAGCGCAGAATGCTCTCCATGACCTTATAGATGGTGCGCTGCCGCTGATACAGAGATTTGATAAACCAGTCGGCGTTTTTCAGTTTATCCTGAATATACTGGCGGGATTCCTTGGCCAGATTATTTTCTTTTTTCAGCATGTCCTGATACAGCGACGACAGCTTCAGGCGGGGAATGTCTTCGTCATTCAATTGAATGACATATTCATCGTCGACCTTACGGACATAGACATCGGGGACGACGTAGTTGGTGGTATCCGTGGCGTAGGGCAGACCGGGAAACGGGGTCAGTTCAGCGATGATATAATGGATGGCCCGTTCCAGTTCCGGCTTTTTTCGCCCGGTTTCTTTGGCCAGTGCCTTGTAGTTGCGGGTTTCCAGCAGCGGCAGGTGGTGCAGAACGATTTCCGCAGCAAGGCTTTTACCTTTGCCCAGGCGTTCCAGTTGTAAATAAAGGGATTCGCTGACGTTTCGAGCACCGATACCCGGCGGATCGAGTTCCTGAATAACCTCAAGAATATATTCGGCATCGTCACTTGAGCATTCGGTCTCAGCCATGACTCTTTCCAGATCTACCTCAAGAAAACCGTAACGGTTGAGGTTTCCGACGATAAACTGGGCAATTGCCCACTCGGCGGCATCCAGGTTGCTGTGTGCCAATTGCCAGTGGAGGTAAGCTGAAAGCCCTGGTTTTTCAGAGATAAAATCGAATTGCGAGGGGGCGTCGGCGGGAGGGGTTTCGTGGGCAAAGGAGAAGTTGGAATCAAAGTTGTTGGCGTAGTCTTCCCAGTTGATTTCCGCCAGACCGTCTGAAACCTTAACGCTTTCAGTAATTTCCGCTTCCATGGGAATGGACTTGTCCTCGATTGTTGAGGACAACGAGAAGGAGGTTTCGAGCGTTTCAGGCAAGGAAAGATCTTCTTCAAGGGCCGGATTCTGTTCAATCTCAGCCTGCAGGGCATCGGAGAGCTCAAGCCTGTTCAACTGCAAAAGCTTAATGGCTTGTCGCAGCTGCTGCGTCATTACCAGTTTCTGAGTGAGCTTGAGCTGTTGTCTGAGTTCGAGGGCCATAATAAAGAAGGATTACATGCGAAAATTTTCGCCGAGATACATTTTCCGAGCGACTTCACTCTCAATTATATCGTCGGCGACGCCGCTGGTGAGCACTTGTCCGGCGTTCATGATATAGGCAAAGTCACAGACCTGCAAAGTTTCTCGGACGTTATGGTCGGAGATGAGGATGCCCAGCCCCTTTTCTTTTAATTTAAAGATGATTTTCTGCAGTTCGATAACCGCCAGGGGGTCGATGCCGGCAAAGGGTTCATCAAGGAGGATGAAATTCGGCCGGGTTGACAGGGCCCGCATAATCTCCACCCTTCGCCGTTCCCCGCCGGACAGTTCATGGCCCTTATTTTTGCGGAGATGTTCAATGCCGAGGTCGTTCATCAATTCGTCAATGCGGTTGGTGATCTCGTTTTTTGTAAGACCGAGAGGCTCAAGAATAATCCGGACGTTTTCTTCAACAGTCAGCTTTTTAAAGACCGATGGTTCCTGGGCCAGGTAGGTGATGCCCTTAAGGGCTCTTTTGTGGATGGGCAGATCGGTTATGGTCTCTCCGGCAAGGAGGATATTGCCCCGGTCCGGGCGGATAAAGCCGGCAATACTGTAAAAGGTCGTAGTCTTGCCTGCGCCGTTAGGCCCCAAAAGGCCGACGACGACGCCGGGCTGGACCTGTAGGCTGACTCCATCGACAACCGTCCTGGCTCCGTAGCGTTTGACTATATTCCGTGTTTCAAGTATCGACATGGGTTTTAGCTAATCCTTTTGCAGGCTAATTCTGGAGGATGGTCATGTTGACACGGGAAGGCTTTTTCTTGCCGCTCTCAGTGTCGCCTGCAGTCGTCGCTTTACTGCCGCCGATGACTTCCGAGCGGCCCTCGTCCAGATAGTAGATGATTTTCTCGCCGCTGACCATATTCTGGCCCTGCCATGCTTTGGCGTTGTCGGTAAGTATAACCTGTCTCTCCTTGGAGAGATAGAGCATTTTTTTGGCGGTTCCCAGCCATTCACCCCTGGTGACTTCAACATTGCCGGTGCAGATCAGCTTTTCTATCTGCTGGGTAGTTTTTTTTTCGGCCTGCGGAGGAGGTTTCTTCTTATCCTTAGGCTGTTTGCTTGGGCTTTCCAGTTGGTTATAAAAGACAGTCATCTCGTCGGAACGGATCCGCACGTCACCCTGTTTGGCATCGACGTCCCCTGTGAAAACAACCGAATTGGATTTCTCGGTCGAAGTCATACGGTTGGATTCGATGTGGATGGGGGCTTCGGCGGCAAAGACATCCATCATGCCTCCGACGACTCCAAATAAAACGAGAGAGAGTATGCTGAGCAGCAATGATCGACTATACGACTTCATCTTGACCCTCCGATTGTAAAAGATAATAGTTGAGACCCATGTTTTTACCGAGCCCATCCTAGCGTAAAGGTCCGGAAATGTAAAGCCATGGTATGCGGGAGTAAAACAAAGAGTACTTTACTTACCGCATATGAGCCAGTACAATGCGGCCAGATTCCAGGCCTTGAAACGAGGCCTTAGTTGACTGAAATCACGGTAAAATATAAGGATTGATCGGGTGATAGGAAGAGTTGCCATGGTAAAAACCGTCGAAGAGAGTATTGAAAAGGCCAAAGTGCTCATTGAAGCCTTGCCCTATATGCAGGAATTCAGGCATAAAACCGTTGTCATTAAGTATGGCGGCCATGCCATGGTCGATGAGCATCTGAAAAGACAATTTGCCCTCGATGTCATTCTGCTCAAACAGATCGGCATCAATCCGGTCATCATCCATGGAGGAGGGCCGCAAATTAACAGTTTACTCGATCGTCTTGGTATAAAACCCAGTTATGTCCAGGGAATGCGTGTCACTGACGGGGAAACCATGGATGTGGTGGAGATGGTGCTGGTCGGTCAGGTGAACAAGCAGATCGTTGGGCTCATCAACCACTGCGGTGGCAAAGCGGTCGGGCTTTCCGGACGGGACGGTGATTTGGTCTGCGCAAAAAAGCTTAAGGTAAAAGGCAAGAAAGGAGACGCGGCACTCCTCGATGCACCAACCGAGCTCATCGATGTCGGGAGGGTTGGGCAGGTAACGAAAATTAATATCGCGGTGTTAGAAAGCCTCAGTCGCAACGATTTTATCCCGGTTATTGCCCCGGTAGGCGTCGGGGCAGACGGCCAGGCGTTCAATATCAACGCCGATCTGGTTGCCGGGGCCATTGCCGGGGCACTGGCGGCGGAAAAATTAATTCTTCTCACCGATGTTCCCGGTGTGAAAAACAAGGCAGGCGGCCTGATCTCCATATTGCCGAAAAATGAACTGGAAGGGTTGATCGACAACGGTACCATTGCCGGTGGTATGATCCCTAAGGTGCGCTGCTGCGAAGAGGCCCTGCGCCGCGGCGTTGCCAAGACCTCTATCGTCGATGGTAGAGTGGAACATTCAATATTGTTGGAAATGTTTACCCGAGAAGGGATTGGAACGGAGATATTCTGATGAACATGTGCACAAACAAAGAATGGCAGGAAAGGGGGGATAAGGTATTTATCGGCACCTATGCCAGATATCCGGCAGCGATGGTTAAAGGGACCGGCTGTCGTCTCACCGATGCCGACGGCAAGGAATACCTGGATTTTTTAGCGGGAATCGCCGTTTGTGCCCTCGGCCACTGTCATCCGCTGGTGACAGAGGCCATTCGGCGGCAGGCGGGGCAGCTTGTCCACGTGTCAAATCTTTATTACACCGAACCGCAGATACGCCTTGCCGAACTGCTGGTCGGCAATTCCTTCGGCGAGAAGATTTTTCTTGCCAACAGCGGCGCCGAAGCCAATGAAGCGGCGATCAAACTGGCGCGGATATATTCCGGCAAAGGACGATATCAGGTGATCAGTCTTTCCGGCTCCTTCCACGGGCGCACCCTGGCCACCGTGGCGGCAACCGGCCAACCGAAATTCCATAAAGGTTTCGAACCGTTGCCGGATGGCTTTTTACACGCCCCTTTCGGTGACCTTGACGCCCTCGCGGCGATGATCTCAGACAAAACTTGCGCGATTCTCTGCGAACCCTTGCAAGGTGAGGGTGGGGTACGGCCGCTGGACAGTAAATATCTGCATGGCATCAGAAAACTCTGTGACCAGTACCGCTTATTGCTTATTTTCGATGAGATTCAGACCGGACTTGGGCGGACGGGCACCCTTTTTGCCTATGAGCAACTGGGTGTCACGCCGGATATCCTGACCATGGCCAAGGCCCTGGGCAATGGCCTGCCGATCGGGGCGATGATGACTCGCGCCGATATCGCTGCCGCCTTCACGCCGGGCTCACATGCCTCCACCTTCGGCGGCAACCCGGTGGCCTCGGCTGCCGCCGTGGCGGTCCTTTCGGTCATGCTGGCCGACGGTTTTCTCCCCGATGTGCAAGGCAAAGGCGCCTATTTCAGGGAACAGTTAACCCAGCTCAGCGAGCGTTTTCCAGCTATTATCGGCTCCGTCCGGGGTATGGGTCTGCTGCTTGGAGCTGTGCTCACTGAACCGGGTGCAACGCATGGACCGACAATTGTCACAAAGATGTTCGAACGGGGCTTTCTCATGAACTTTGCCGGTAATGTGGCGCTACGTTTTGCCCCGCCGCTCATCGTTTCAATAAAAGAGATCGACACCCTTATAATGGCCCTGACTGAGGTGTTGACCGAGTTATAAAGGATATCTCCAGGCAAAATGGGGCAGAGGCAAGGAGATACGGGGGAAATGTTTTGCAAATCGTCGCTCTTTTAGGTAAAGATTACATCTTTCTCCCCTGACCCCGTAGAGACGGGATAAGTCCCTTCACGAAAAAATCTTTGCAAAAAGCGCACAAATATTTTTTTTGAGGGACTAAATAGAGATGGTACAGGCTGATACGGGGAGGTAACTGATGGGAGACCTTCCCCACTTTGTTTAGAGGTGCAGAGAGTGCCGAAGCATTTCAGGTCATTACAGGAATTCACAAAAATTGAGTTGCTAGGTCTTATCGATCGGGCAATTGAACTGAAAAAAGAAAATAAGGTCGGTAAGATTCATCAACAACTGATGGGCAAAACCATCGGATTGATTTTTGAAAAACCGTCGACTAGAACCAGGGTGTCTTTCGAGGCGGCCATGTACGGCCTGGGTGGACAGGTTATCTTTCTGTCAAGTCGTGATACCCAGCTGGCCCGATCGGAGCCGCTGAAGGACATGTCCCGGGTCATGTCTCGCTATGTTGACGGCATGGTGGTCAGGACCTTCGGCCAGGAGGTTGTTGACGAACTGGCCGCTTACGCTACTGTTCCGGTGATCAACGCTCTCACTGATCTGCATCATCCCTGCCAGGTGCTGAGTGATATCATGACGGTCATAGAGAAGAAAGGACCGATTGAGCCGCTGCGCATCGCTTGGGTCGGGGATGGCAATAACATGGCTAACTCGTGGATTCAAGCAGCCGGGATAATCGGTTTTGAGTTGACCCTGGCCTGTCCGGAAGGCTATGCGCCAGACCAGGCGATCCTGGCGGTTAGCCGGAATATTGCCGGTAAGCCGATCACCCTCATACATGACCCGGTGGCGGCTGTTCGTGGTGCCGATGTCATCAACGTTGATGTCTGGGCCTCCATGGGCAAAGAGGACGAGCAGGAGGCAAGGCTGCGCGTTTTCAGTAGTTTCCAGCTCAACCGTGAACTGCTGGCCAAGGCCCCGGCCGATTGTGTGGTATTACACTGTCTGCCCGCCCATCGTGGTGAGGAGATAACCGACGAGGTGCTCGAATCGGTGCAGTGTGCAGCCTTTGATCAGGCGGAAAATAAGATGCATATCCATAAGGCGATACTTGAAAGCCTGATCGGATAAAACCGCCCATTTTTTTGAAAATTAAAAAGATATGTTATTAAATTTTGAGGTTTGCTCATGAGTGTTACGAAGATTGTCCTCGCCTACTCCGGTGGTCTTGATACCTCGGTAATATTGAAATGGCTGGCAGAGGAATATAAATGCTCGGTCATCGCCTATTCCGCCGATATTGGCCAGGAAGAAGACTGGGATGCGGTGCATAAAAAAGGTCTTGCCACCGGCGCCGAAAAGGTCATTGTCTCCGACTTGAAAAAGGTCTTTGTCGAAGAATATATTTTTCCGGCTTTTCGGGCCAATGCCATCTATGAAGGCTCGTACCTGCTTGGCACCTCGCTTGCTCGGCCTTTGATTGCCAAGGAGCAGGTACGTATTGCCTTGGCCGAGGGAGCCGATGCGGTGAGCCACGGGGCAACCGGTAAAGGCAATGACCAGGTACGTTTTGAACTAGGCTACATAGCCCTTGCCCCAAATTTGAAGATAATCGCTCCCTGGCGGGTCTGGAGTCTCAATTCGCGGCAAAAGCTGGTGGAGTTCGCCAAAGAACGAAATATCCCGGTGCCGGTCACCAAAGAAAAGCCTTACAGTTCCGATGAGAACCTTCTGCATATCAGCTTTGAAGGTGGAATTCTTGAAGATCCCTGGAATGAGCCGGAGGAGGCGATGTTCAAGCTGACCGTGTCGCCGGAAAAGGCCCCCGACAAACCGACCTATCTGGAGATGACCTTTAGCGGCGGTAATCCGGTCGCTCTGAACGGGGTCGCCATGGAACCCCTGGCCCTCTTCACCGAACTCAACAGACTTGGTGGTGCCAACGGCATCGGCCGTCTCGATCTGGTGGAAAATCGCTTTGTCGGCATGAAATCGCATGGTGTCTACGAGACACCGGGTGGCACCATTCTGCGCATTGCCCATCGCGATCTTGAGACCATCACTCTTGACCGCGAAGTTCTGCGCATACGCGACTCTCTGACACCGCGCTATGCTGAATTGATTTATAACGGTTTCTGGTTCTCGCCGGAGCGCGAGCTGTTACAGAAAACCATGGATGAAACGCAAAAAACGGTAAACGGCGTGGTTCGTCTGAAACTCTATAAGGGCAATTGCACCCCGGTCGGCCGCAAGTCCGATCAATCCCTCTACCAAATAGACTTTGCCACCTTTGAAGAAGACAACGTCTACGACCAGGGTGATGCTACAGGGTTCATCCGACTCCATGGTCTGCGCTTGAAAATCAATGCCTTGCAAGGCCGGTGCACTAAATAGGACCCTATATGACCGAGCAGAAGAAGAACGGATCAGAAAAGATGTGGGGTGGGCGGTTCGGTGAAGGCACCGCTGCCTCGGTTGAAGCCTTTAGCGCCTCCATCCATTATGATTGCCGGTTGTATAAATATGACATCGCAGGCAGTAAGGCCCATGCTGCCATGCTGGCCGCAAACGGCATTCTCTCTCAGGTAGAGCTGACGGCAATAACAGATGGCCTGAGTGCGATCGAACGCGAGATAAGCGCAGGTACCTTTGTTTTCAGGCGGGAGCTGGAAGATATTCATATGAATATCGAAAAGGCCCTGGTTGAGCGCATCGGTCCGGCCGGGGCGAAGTTACACAGCGCCAGGAGCCGAAACGATCAGGTGGCCCTCGATTTCAAACTTTATCTGCGCGATCAGTGCGATGAGGTGATGACCCTCCTGGGCGGAATTCGTCGGGCCTTCGTTCTGCTTGCGAGGAAGTACCTCGGCCGGATTATGCCCGGTTATACGCATCTGCAGAGAGCGCAACCGGTGCAGATAGCCCATCATATGCTGGCGTATTATGAGATGTTCGGACGGGATCAAGAACGGATGGTTGATTGTCGCAGGCGTCTCAATCTCTCACCTCTCGGTTGTGCGGCGCTGGCCGGTACCGGGCTGCCCATTGATCGGGAGCAGGTCGCCGGAATCCTCGGTTTTAGAGGAGTTACGGCAAATTCAATGGATACATCCGGCGATCGTGATTTTGCTATCGAGTTCACCAGCAACTGCACGATGATTCAATTGCACCTTTCCAGGTTGTCTGAGGAGCTCGTCCTCTGGTCCAGCCAGGAATTTGATTTTGTGAGTATTTCCGATAAATTCTGCACCGGCTCATCGATCATGCCGCAGAAGAAGAATCCCGACATCCCT
Organism: Desulfobulbaceae bacterium; assembly: GCA_011391225.1. Taxonomy (GTDB): domain Bacteria; phylum Desulfobacterota; class Desulfobulbia; order Desulfobulbales; family Desulfocapsaceae; genus Desulforhopalus_A. Next base: position 17,067 of record JAABQY010000029.1, read on the forward strand.
GAGTTGATTCGAGGCAAGAGCGGGCGTGTCGTCGGGAGTCTGATGACCCTCATAACCCTGATGAAAGGCCTGCCGCTCACCTATAACCGCGACCTCCAGGAGGACAAGGAACCGGTATTCGATGCCGTCGATACGGTGTCGGCCTCCCTTGCCATTATGGCCGAACTCCTCGAAAACCTCAGTTTCAAGACCGACAGGATGGCGGCCGCGACCAGGAAGGGCTGTATGACGGCAACCGACCTGGCCGATTACCTGGTGTTAAAAAATGTACCCTTCCGAGAAGCCCATGGTATTGTTGGAAGGGCGGTTGCCTATTGTCTCGATAAGGGCTGCGAACTACCGGATTTAAGTATTGCCGAGTTGGGACAGTTTTCTGAGGTTATCGGCAAGGATGTCTACGAAGTGTTAAGTGTCGAAGGGTCGGTCAACAGCCGGATATCCACCGGAGGAACCGGCATACAGAGAGTGGAAGAAGCATTGCTGGCAGCGGAAAAACAATTGGGGATTGGACGATGAAAAATAGATGCTTGGCGCGGGTGATGGGCGTTTTCTTTCTGAGCGCAACGATCCTTCTGGCGGGTGGATGCGGTTTTAAAAACAAGCCGGTGCCACCTGAAAGCGTTGTCCCGCAGGCCATTGATGACCTGCGTTATACGGTTAATGATAAAGGAGTGCAGCTCACCTGGTCTTTTCCGGTTAAGACCATTAAGGGCTCGGTACTTGAAGATATCTCTTCATTTCAATTGTTCCGGGCAGAGATACCTCTTGAAGATTATTGCCCAAACTGTCCCGTGCCTTTTATCGAACCGGTTACAGTAAATGCCGGCTCACCTTTGGACGGTCAGGTGAGAAGAAAGGTGACTTTCGATACCAACCTGCTACGTTCAGGGCACAAGTATTTTTTCAAGGTGCGTTCCCGTTCCAGCTGGTTTGCCGACAGTGCCGACTCCAACATCATTACCTTGGTCTGGTTCGACCCTGCGGCGGCAACTGGCAAAGTAACAGTTGTCCCTGGTGATCGGCAGATTTCCCTTACCTGGCAACCGGTGGTTCTGAAGACTGCAAGTAAGGATATGGCGGTTAAATACCAAGTGTTGCGAAGCCTGGACGGCAAGGAATTCACTAAAATCGGAGACCCATCGGCGGCAACCAGCTATACTGACCGACAGGTAAATAACGGTCAAAAATATTTCTATTCCGTCCAGACTCTCACGGAGCACAAAAATGAAAGAGCGCAAGGTGGGGTGAGTAAAGAAGTGGAAACTACCCCGATTGACCTGACTCCACCGGTATCGCCGATTGGAGTGACTGCGGTGCGAACCGATGCCGGCATCAAGGTCTTTTGGGACCGCAGCGATGCCCCGGATCTTTCGGGGTATCGGGTCTATCGTCGGGCTGCTGATAAAGACACCTATGAAATGCTTGGTAAAGTAGAGCCGATATACACTCTCTTTGTGGACAGCAAAGCTGGTGAGGACATTCGCTACTATTATGCGATTACAGCTCTCGACGGGGCAACACCCGCCAACGAAAGCAGTAAATCGAAAGAGGCCACGATCAGGAATTAGGAGCCGTCAGGAAATAACTTGAACATTCTCACCATTTCCTTACGGCTCCTTATGCCGTCTCCGGTCTTGGAGTGACCAAGTTATTCGTGGACGACGGCTTAACGAGTCGGAAAATACATCGTGGTGCTGCAAGCAGATGCCCTCCCGCCGCAATGGATGCGGTTGGGGGGCTCTGTTGTCTTCTAGGTTTGTAAAAATCGAAGTGGTTTTATGAATCCTTCCGGTTGAAAATGTTCATAGCTCATGTACAATGAAAAAGAGAAGGAGCGAAAGAGATGGTAACCCCGACAAGCGGGATAAGTACCTTGACGAAATCCGTTTTAAAAAATGAGCAACGAATTTCTAAGGTACTAAATTTCCCCATTCCTTTTGAGAAGATGAACGGAACCGGCAACGATTTCGTCATCATTGATAACCGCATTTTGCAGATCCCAGTTGCTGAGCAGGCGGAATTGGCTCGAAAAATCTGTCGTCGGATGTTTTCCATCGGTGCGGACGGTTTGATTTTTATTGAAGAATCGTCGGTTGCCGATTTTGCCTGGAACTTTTATAATGCCGACGGCTCGGTTGCCGAGATGTGCGGTAACGGTTCGCGATGCGCGGCGCGGTTTGCTTATCGACATGGCATCGCCGGCAAAAAGATGAAGTTTGTGACTCTGGCAGGGATCATCGAGGCGGAGATTGGCGAGGAAGAGGCGGTGGTCAGGGTGAAAATGACGGCGCCGCACGATTTTCGTCTCGGGCTGTCCCTTGTCCTTGGAGACGAGGAAAGCGTGGTCGGCTATGTCAATACCGGTGTGCCCCATGCGGTGATCTTTGTTGATACGGATGATGTTCCCGTCAAGACCTGGGGACGGATGGTGCGAATCCATCAACTCTTCGAACCGAAGGGAGCCAACGCCAATTTTGTCAGGGTTTTGCCCGGCGGTCGGCTGAAGGTGCGCACATATGAACGTGGGATCGAGGCCGAGACCATGGCCTGCGGTACCGGTTGTGTTGCATCGGCACTGTTTGCGGCGATGGAAAAGGGCATGGAATCACCCATTGAGGTCATTACCTCCGGTGGGGAAATGCTGACGATACTCTTTGATTTATTCGATGGGCCGGTGGCGGACAACGTCTTCCTGCAGGGGTCTACCCGGCTGGTTTGTTCTGGGGACTTGACTGCTGAAGCGCTGCTCTGATATATCGTACAGATAAACGTGGTGGAAAATTAGGATTGGGAGGAGACATGGAAAAATTTCACGGAGCGCTTGTTGCACTCGTAACCCCGTTCATTGACGGTCGATTGGATGAACAGGGGTTGATAGACCTTATAGAGTTTCAAATCGCCGGCGGTACCCATGGCATTGTGCCCTGCGGCACCACCGGAGAGTCGGCAACGATTGGGTTCGACGAGCATAAACGGGTCATCGATCTGACCGTCAAGACGGTTGGTGGCCGGGTGCCGGTAATCGCAGGCACCGGGGCAAACAACACCATGGAGGCTATCGAACTCACCGAGAGCGCTAAACAAAGCGGCGCCGATGCGGTACTGTCGGTGGTACCTTATTACAACAAGCCGAGTCAGGAAGGTTTGTATCTGCATTTCCGCGAGATCGCCGAACAGGTCGATGTCCCGATGTTCCTCTACAACGTGCCGGGCCGTACGGTGGTGAATATGCTGCCGGAAACGGTGGCCCGCCTGGCGGAAATCGACAATATCATCGGTATCAAGGAGGCTTCCGGCAGTCTTGAGCAGATTTCCGATGTTATTCGCCATTGCCCCAAGGATTTCATCGTCCTGTCCGGTGACGATTTCACCTCGATGCCGACTGTTTTTATCGGCGGCAAAGGGGTCATCTCGGTGATTTCCAACGTTTATCCGCAGGGCATGTCTTCGATGATGGAAGCGGCGCTGGCCGGCGATATTAAAAAGGCCGGCGAGCTGCATTACAAGATGTTCGAACTGATGAAGCTGATGTTCATCGAACCCAATCCGGTTCCGGCCAAGAAGGCATTGGAGTTGATGGGCCGGATTAAGAGTGGCCTGCCGCGTTTGCCGCTGGCACCGATGGGTGGGGCCAATCTCGAAAAATTGCAGGCGGCGATGCGCAATATCGGCCTTATTTAGGGGCCGTTAAGAAATAACTCATCCTTTTTATCCATTTCTTTACGGCCCCTTATGCCGTGGATAATATTGAATTGTATGATTTAATTTTGTACGACGGCTTAACTCCTCTAGGTGAAGGGCCTGCATCACATTCAGACCGAAGGAGAAGAGAGATGATAAAGGTAATAATTGCCGGGGCGGCCGGCAGGATGGGGCAGAGGGTTGCGGATATGGTCAATCGCCATCCGCAGTTGCAATATGTTGCAGGCTTTGAAGCTCAGGGTCATTCCTCTATCGGCAAGGATGCCGGTCTCCTTGCCGTCGGTGAGGCGAATGGGGTCATTATCGGTGACGGCATAGAGTCGGCTATTGATAAGGGCGATGTTATAATCGATTTCACCTTTCATAAGGCCACCATGGAATTTGCCGGGGTTGCGGCCCGCTATGGTCGAGCCATGGTTATCGGTACCACCGGTCTCAGTCCTCTTAACCTGGTGGAACTGACGGGCTTGGCAAAGAGCTTTCCCTGTGTGCAGGCACCGAATATGTCGGTCTGTGTCAATGCCTTGTTTAAGTTGGTGAAAAAGACAGCGGCGATTCTCGGTGATGACTATGATATTGAAATCATTGAGGCCCATCACAACAAGAAAAAGGATGCGCCCAGCGGCACGGCTCTCAAGCTTGCCGAGATGGCGGCTGAAGGGGTAGGCCGAAATCTCCGTGAGGTGGCGGTACTCGAACGTAACGGTATTATCGGCGAGAGAGGGGCCAAGGAAATCGGCATTCAATCCATTCGCGCCGCCGATATCGTTGGCGAACACACCGTTATATTTGCTGGTCCCGGAGAACGCATCGAACTCGTGCATCGAGCCCACAGCCGCGATCATTTCGCCCGTGGGGCAGCCACTGCCGCTGCCTGGATTGTCGGCAGGGAATGCGGGATGTATTCGATGTTCGATGTCCTTGGCTTGAAAGATCTCTAGATTTTTCAATAGCCTCGAAGAATGGTATCTTCCAAGAAAGGAAAGGACGGGTGCCGTAATGATCGAAGAAGTGAAGGCTATTATCGGTCTGGGTTCTAATCTCGGCAATGGCCGGGCAATTGTGCGTGAGGCGTGGAATACGCTCGGCACTGTGCCGGGGATTGCTCTTGATGGCCTGTCGAGTCCGTACCTAACCGCGCCGGTCGGCATGACCAGCCGACATTGGTTCACCAACGCCGTTGGCCGTTTGCGGGTTTTGCTTTTGCCCTTGGACCTACTGAAAGCTCTTTTGGCGGTAGAAACGACGTTTGGTCGGACGAGAGACTGCAAAAGCTTTGCTTATCAGGATCGCAGCCTCGACCTTGATTTGCTGTTTTATGGCAAGCTGGTGATGGATACGCCCGAGTTGACATTACCCCATCCGCGAATGGCCAACCGACTTTTTGTCCTAGCCCCCTTTGCCGAATTGGAAGCGGACTTTCGGGACTACGTTAGCGGCATGACTATTTCCGAAATGGCCAAGGCGTTGAGGCAGGAAATAATTGTCGGAGAATCGAAAAATCAGGAAATAATTGCCGGGTCTTGGGATGAATAAGCAGGTTCTTCGCATGATATTGACGGGGAAAGTGACCGGTCTATGTCATCGGAGGTCGGTATGAGGAAATTAAAAAAGTGAGGAAAGTTTGAGTCCGCTGCGGATAATTATCATCGTTATTCTTTGCTATATTGCCTACCGGTTGATTTTTGTCGGCAGAAAGTCTTCTGTCGCGGCAAGGAAAATGGGCCGCACCCAGACATCGGATATACCTTTAAGCGATACCCTGGAGGAGGACCCGGTCTGTAAGAAACTCGTACCTAGCCGCCAAGCTGTTCAATTTGCATGGGGCGGCAAAAAACTCTATTTTTGCAGCCAGGAGTGTTGCAA
>JAABQY010000286.1 GCA_011391225.1 Desulfobulbaceae bacterium
AGTTGCAGTCGACGCAATTATCAATATCTCTGCATCTCCCTTTCAGCGCGACAAGGAGAAGATCCGCAAAGGGATTTTCGAAAAAATATGCCGGGGCTACAAGGTGCCGTTCCTCTACTGCAACCAGATTGGAGGCCAGGATTCTCTGCTCTTTGACGGACGTAGCCTGGTAATGGATAGCAGTGGCACGATCGTCGCCCAGGCCCTTGGTTTTCGGGAAGATATGATCATCGTTGACAACAAAAGCTGGCAGGGCGAAAAACACGGGGCGTCGCAAATCTCCGAACAGGAGGCGGTGTACCAGGGGCTGGTCATGGGGGTGAGCGATTATGTGCGCAAGTGCGGTTTTTCTTCGGCGGTGCTTGGGCTTTCCGGCGGCATCGATTCGGCATTGACCGCTGCCATTGCCGTTCGGGCCTTGGGGGCGGAAAATGTCCTGGGGGTGGCCTTGCCGTCTCCGTACAGCTCGCCCGATTCCCTGGAAGATGCGCAGCAACTCGCCGCAAATCTTCGTTGCCGATTTACGGTGTTGCCGATAGGTGAACTGTTCGATACTTTTCGTAAAAACCTTGCCGGGCTGTTTGCCGGGCGTGACGAGGATGTCACCGAACAGAACCTTCAGGCCCGTATCAGAGGCAATCTGCTCATGGCCCTTTCCAATAAATTCGGCCATCTTCTTCTTACCACCGGCAACAAGAGTGAAATGGCAGTCGGGTATTGCACCCTCTATGGCGATATGAGCGGTGGTTTGGCAGTCATCTCCGATGTCCCGAAGCAGCTTGTGTATGAGCTGGCCGATCACGTCAACAGAGGACGGGAGATAATTCCGGCCAGGACCATAAACAAGGCGCCGACCGCCGAGCTGAAGCCTGATCAGAAAGATCAGGACGATCTGCCACCCTACGAAATCCTTGATCAGATCCTTGAACTCCATCTTGAACAAGGCAAAGGCCAGGCTGAGATTGTCGCCTTGGGTTTTGCCGACCCGATTATTAGTGATATTCTGCGGCGGGTGCGCATCAATGAATATAAGCGCAAACAGGCGCCGATGGGGCTGAAGGTGACAACCAAGGCCTTTGGCTACGGTCGCCGCTACCCGAATGTTCAGAATTACCAAGGGTAATTGACTGTTATAGAACAAGCAGAAAGATTTTCCGGGAAGTGTACTTTAAACACAGGAGAGGCTGTCATCGGAATAGTTATCGGCAATACCGAAGGGTTGAAGAGCAATCAGCTGAAAACCCTTGAGCGTCTGGGAGCCAAGCGGGTCCAGCGGGATATGATCATCAACCCGGAAATGGCCAAGGCCCTCTGTCAGATGTCGTTTGAGCTGAATCGGCAGATCGGCGTCCTGGTCCATCGCTCCGGCAAGGTTGAAAATGTCATAGTCGGCAGCCACTCCCAGATTGTCATTCCGCCGCTCGGCAGTATCCGGGCATCCGGTGGCCGTCTGCGTGGTCTGCGACTTATTCATACCCATCTGGCAGGCGAAGATATAAGTGACGAAGATCTTATGGACCTGCTGTTCCTCCGCCTTGATCTCCTCTCGGTTATCAAAATGGCAGGGGATGGCTTACCTGACAAAATGTATTCGGCGCATCTGCTGCCCGGCGGAAAAGATGGCAAAAACTGGGCTTTTCTTGAACCGCTCCATCCTGCCAACCAAAAAGAGTCGGTTGAGGAACTGATTGCCGCCATAGAAGGGGAGCTGAGTGGTGCACGGCAAGCAAGTGCGGTCGATCAGAGAAGCGATCGGGCCATTCTCGTCAGTGTCACCACGGAAGCGAAAAATCGGGCCGAGGAATCCCTGGTTGAACTGGCCGAGCTTGCCAGGTCGGACAATGTCACGGTACTTGAGACGGTGCTGCAGCGGCGCAGTCAGGTTAATCCCAGGCTCATTCTCGGCAAGGGCAAATTGGCCGATATCATGATTCGCGCCCTGCAGCTCGATGCCAATCTGCTCATCTTTAATCAGGAGCTCAATCCGTCGCAGATCCGCTCGATCACCGATTTCACCGACCTGCGTGTCATTGATCGCACCCAGCTGATCCTGGATATCTTTGCCAATCGTGCGATGAGCCGGGAAGGCAAACTTCAGGTCGAGATGGCGCAACTCAAGTACATGCTGCCAAGACTTTCCTCACGAGATGACGCACTGTCGCGACTGACCGGCGGCATTGGAGCGCGGGGACCGGGGGAAACAAAGCTTGAGATCGACCGGCGGCGGATCAACGACCGGCTGACCCGTCTGGCCAAGGAGTTGCAGCAGGTAAGTATGGAGAGGTATCGGCGCCGCGCCAAGCGGCGCAAGAAGGAACTGCCGGTGCTCTCATTGGTGGGTTATACCAATGCCGGAAAATCGACTCTTCTTAACACCCTCACTAACAGCAATATTATCGCCGAGGACAAGCTTTTCGCCACCCTTGACCCAACCAGCAGAAGGCTGCGATTTCCCACCGACCTGGAGGTGATCATCACCGACACTGTCGGGTTTATCGATAATCTGCCCGCCGACCTTCTCCAGGCATTTATGGCAACCCTCGAAGAGTTGCTCGAGGCTGACCTTCTCATTCATGTCGTCGACGCCTCCAGTCCGACGTATCGTCAGAAAATGGCGGTGGTGGAGCGGTTGCTGAAAGAACTGGAGCTGGGGGATTTACCGAGGATGACTCTTTTCAATAAGATCGATCTGCTGGAGCT
>JAABQY010000287.1 GCA_011391225.1 Desulfobulbaceae bacterium
CCAATCACTGGTAGTTGCCGGCTCCCCATAGATTATTGCCTGCTTTTGCTTTTCTGCGGTAAAGCCACCGCGGTTTCAAAGACAGTCCCACCTTTGCCGTCAATTGATTTGCCAAAGGAAAGGTGCAAATATATCAGCGCCGGTAACAACGGCTCGGTCACTATTCCTTGCGCACCAAGCGTCTTTTGTCCTTCATCGCTGTGCCATTCGTCGGTTTTCTTGCCGTCCTTGTCAAGATAGGTAATTCGCATCTCTTTTAGTCCTTTGGCCAGCATCTCCTTCCGAAGATCATTTTCCCCGGTATTTCCGCCGGGCAGAAGAACGGTGTCCGAGCGATAGAGGTTCAACAGGCCGTCATCTTTGTCGAGCTCGACCGTATAAGCAATCGACGAATAGCCGTTCAACGTTTCTGCTTTACTTAAAACAAGATGCACCGAGGATACAAAGGCAAGACTATCACCACGAGCTCCCGAGATATCGTGTTTTTCGCCCCGTAACTCCCCCCCTGCATCACTGACAATTGCAATGAGATCATCGGTCATTCTCTCCATGGCAACTCTGGCAGTACGTGAGGTCGCAAGCAACGCTTCAGAGTCATGAATGATTTTAAATGTTGACCGATAGGCACCATATACGGAGGAAACAACTATGGCAAAAATGAAGATGGCGATAAGCAACTCTACCAGTGTAAAGCCTCGCAGCTGCGCGTTGCCGCCCAAGTCACTCATTTAAGCCTTTGGCCATAATATGTAAGGGCATAGCTGTATGGAGTTGTACCCCACCGCACAGTCAACTCGACCCGTTGCAAGGGTCTCTTCATGCCTGCCAAATCTTGATGATTTTCAAATGCCGCAATCTGTACCGCCATTTTCCAGCTATATCCCGGAAAATCCTCGCCAAAATCGCCATCATCATTCTCCATGGCCACCACGCCTCGCTCCACTTCAGCAAGTTTTAACGATGCCAGCATCGGCGCAACAACGTTGAACTGAGCCTCGGTGGCATGCGTAAGACTCCTCGATTGTGAACCGAGAAGAGTGACCAGCGTTATGGCAATGATCGATACGGCTATCATCACCTCTAAAAGGGTGAAGGCCCGAACATTGCCGTGAAAAGGCAGCACGTGCAACTTGAATATGAAACCTTCGCTGTTCTTCAATGCACAGGCCTAATCGGCAATAACCGCCGAATCGAGAAAAGGAAAAAACTGAACCTTCAGATTGTTTCCGGCATCATCCTCAATCTGTATAAGCGTCTGCATCATATAGCCTTGCTTGGTGATCCAAAGAGTTGTCTGATCCTGCAACGAATCATCCTTACCCATCCACACCGCACTGATGGTGATACCTTCAGGAAGACGGAGTTCCTGTCTATGGCGTTTGTCATCCTCCATGTTGGCTTTTTTGTCCTTTTTTTCTTTCTTGTCTTCCCTCTCGTACCAGATTCGCTTTTCCCCTTGGTTGATATGCAGCAGATACGGTTGTTGCTCGCGCACAGCCAATTCCCTGACCCCATTTACCAGACCGATGAGTCTGCGAGCCGTCGTCTTTAAGGGGTCCGAGAAGAAAGTCGTGCGCAATGAAGGGATGCTTAATGACAGCATAATTCCTATAAGGGCACACACCACTATCAATTCAAGGAGCGTAAAACCACCTTTGCCACGCGCTCCGCTTGGAAAGCTCCAGGAGAGCATACAATCGACAGTTGATAATTTTTTAGAACTATTCAATTTCCCAATTATTTATATCCTTTGCATTACCCTCTCCGCCGGCTTCACCATCAAGGCCGTAGGAGCTGAGGTCAAAATCCCCGTTCAATCCGGGACTGAGATAAACAAACTGGTGCCCCCAAGGGTCAAGTGGAATCTTGGTCTTCTCCAGATATCCTCCTTCACGCCATTTTGGCGGCAGTTTGCCCGATGCCGGCGGGGCAACCAGGGCCTGAATCCCTTGCTCAGTAGAGGGATATATCCCATTGTCAAGCTTGTACATTTTTAAGGCTGTCTCAAAGGATTGAATCTGCAAAGCTGCCTTTGTCCGTTTAGCTTCCTCCGGATGCCCCATTATTTTCGGACCGATATATCCGGCGAGAATACCGATTATCACCAGTACCACTAAAAGTTCAATAAGAGTAAAACCCGATTCTCCGCGCTTTTTGGCGACTTTCAAATACTGATCTCGTTCAATTATCATACAGAGGTAACCTGCGTTTTAATGATTTATTGGATATCACGACAGAGACACAAACAATTACCGCCAACAGACAAAGCTGAGTGACAATGCCGGTTTTTAAAATGAAGTACGCCAACAATACCAATGGCATGAGGAAAACACGTACAACAGTTCTCAAGGTCTCATGGTGGGAAATAAAATCTGCTATACGAGGGGAAATACCATAGTACATTCCGACGAGTTGTTGGCCAAACTCACTCACCATCAAGACCCGGTCGCGAAATTCTCTGAGAATGGTCACATGGCCGTCAAGCAGGGACCCGAAGGCGGCTGTTGCAATAAAACAGGCATCATTGGTTTTGAATGTAACTTCGTTTCCGTAAATTACCGTATCATCCGACAAAACAGCATAGGCACGAACATAATACAGAGTATTGGGGGTAATCTCCTGAATATCGCTGTCGTAGGAACCCGTACCTTTGCCGTCTTCAGTGTGACCCGAACGGAC
>JAABQY010000288.1 GCA_011391225.1 Desulfobulbaceae bacterium
CAAAGGATCGAGAAAATCGACTCCGTTTGCAGCGCAAAATGCTCTTGCAGATGCCGCTAAAAAAGCTACTGACATTGGTATGAGGAAGGTCGAGGTTAAGGTCAAAGGACCTGGGCCTGGAAGAGAAGCCGCATTACGCGCCCTGATTACCACTGGATTAGAAGTTAGTCGTATCTACGATGTCACCCCTATTCCACATAATGGATGCAAACCTCCAAAGCGACGTCGAGTATAACGACCGATCTTGAGATAGTACTACAACATAACTGAAGGGAGGCCAAAATTGGCTAGAAATATCGGTGCTGCCTGTCGTCGTTGCAGAAGAGAAAATTTAAAACTGTACCTTAAGGGTGATCGGTGTTTTTCCGACAAATGTTCTTTTGAAAGAAGGGCCTTTGGTCCGGGGCAACATGGTCAAGCGAAATTTAAAAAACAATCTGACTATGCTGTTCAGTTGAGAGAGAAGCAAAAAGTCAAAAGCATGTATGGCATGCTTGAGGGACAGTTCAGGCTCTTTTTTGAAAAAGCCGAGAAGCAAAGAGGCGTTACTGGCGAGAATTTATTGGTAATGCTTGAACGCCGCTTGGATAATGTCATCTTTCGTGTTGGCTTTGCTTCATCAAGAAATCAGGCGAGGCAACTTGTACGTCACAACCATGTTTTAGTAAATGGGCGTAAGGTAAATATTCCATCTTATTTGGTCTCTGCTGGTGATGTTATCACATTAAAAGTGAAAAGTCGGTCGAATGCCATGATTATTGAAAACTTCGAGTCAGTAATTCGGCGGGGTGTACCAAGTTGGCTTGAATTAGATAAAGACAATTTCAAGGCGACCTTAAAAGCCCTGCCCAACAGAGAAGAAGTTACTATGCCTATTCAAGAGCGACTGATTGTTGAGCTTTACTCAAAATAAATTTTGAGTGTTAAGTAGATCTTGGTTTTTTTGCCAGGTAATCTGCTGGTAAGACAATCAAAACGACTATTTGTAGAAAAGTGCAACTATAGCATAAACTGCAAAGTTAGAAGAAACGTAGAGAAGGATATCCATGACACAAGCTGCTGATGAAAAAATACCATTTCACCGCAATTGGAATGAGCTTATAAAACCCGAAAAGTTGGAAGTTGATAAAGAAAAACACTCAGACACCTACGGGAAATTTATCTGCCAACCTCTCGAAAGAGGATTTGCAACTACAATTGGTAATTCATTGCGACGAATCCTTCTCTCTTCCATTCAGGGCGCTGCAATTACCTCTGTGAAAATTGATGGGGCTCTTCATGAGTTCACATCGATGAAAGACATTCTGGAAGACGTGAGTGAGATAATTCTCAATCTCAAAATGGTTCGGCTTAAGCTCTTTTCTGCTCAATCACAAAAGGTTGTTATCGAAAAGACCGGTCCTGGGATTGTCTGTGCTGGTGATATTAGCTCTTCCGGTTACGTTGAGGTAATGAACAAGGAACAGATTATCTGCACTCTCACAGGTCCCATAAACTTTCGGGCCGAGATGACTGTTGAATGGGGCAAGGGATATCAACCTGCTGAAAAAATGGATAAGGAAAACCTAACGATTGGACAAATTCCAATTGATGCTATTTTTACACCTATTAAAAAAATTCAATACGTTATTTCTCAGGCTCGTGTAGGACAACAAACTGATTATGATAAGCTAACACTTGAGATAGAAACTGACGGCAGTCTGAAACCTGAAAATGCCTTGGCCTATGGCGCTAAAATTCTCAAAGAGCAGATGACCATTTTCATAAACTTTGATGAGGAAGATGCTGAACCTGATGTCCCAGCCGAGTCAGGCAGAGATGCTGAGCCGCTAAATCCCTTCTTGGATAAACCGGTTGAAGATCTCGAGTTGTCAGTAAGATCAGCAAATTGTTTAAAGAACGCTGATATTAACTTTATTGGCGACTTGGCACAAAAAACAGATCAGGAAATGTTGAAGACTAAAAACTTTGGCCGTAAATCATTAAATGAAATTAAAGCGTTGCTGTCTGAAATGGATCTCACTCTTGGCATGAAATTCGAAAATTGGATTCCTCCCAATCAACGTGGAGATAAGGACGAAAATAAAGCATAATTCATGCATTGTATTCGATATTAACTAGATATTACCATCTGATATTGCGCAGAAGCTGAGGATTTAAGATGAGACATAGAAAAGCCGGCAAAAGATTAGGACGAACCAGTTCACATAGAATTGCGATGTTCAGAAACATGGTTACATCCCTGTTCGAGCATGAGCGTATACTTACTACGACAGAAAAAGCCAAAGAAGTTCGACCAATAGCTGAGAAGTTGATTACTTTGGCAAAACGAGGAGATACGCATGCGAGAAGACAAGCATTAGGATATGTTCGGAGTAAGGCAATTGTTGAAAAATTGTTCACTGTTATCAAGGAAAAGTTTGCAAACCGCAATGGCGGCTACACCCGAATACTTCAGACTGGTATGAGAAAAGGAGACGCTGCTAGTATGGCTATCTTTGAACTTGTTGGTTACGAAGAAATAATTGAATCTCCCAAAGCTGAAAACTGAGTGAATGGCAATTATAGTTTGAGGCTGGCTGGAACGTATGTTCCAGCCAGCTTTTTTTTTGCGGAACTGGTTTGTAGCTGCTGGAGATTGGCTTCATGACAAAA
>JAABQY010000289.1 GCA_011391225.1 Desulfobulbaceae bacterium
GTCGTACATTCCGGCACCGGCAACGTACTCCTTGTCACCTTTTTTTACCAGAATCACATAGCTCACTTTTGGTGAACTCTCGTTTTTGCCGGGTTTTGGCCAGGCATAAGCAACCCAGCCTTCGCCTTTGGCTTCCACCAGTTCGTTCATGGCCACAAAGAGGTAGACGCCGTTGACATCACGCATATCCAAGAGTCCCGTGCCATCCAGCGATGGTTTGACCGGATGCATTACCATGATGCCGTCAAGGTTGTGTATCCATATATACCCTTCGCCGTCGGAAAATCTGAAAGGTCCGTTGGCGTCCTTTATTTTTTCAATGGCGGCATCTCCTTCTGCCTGCAGGAGTGCAGCTGCAGCCTTGGCCTTTTGCTTACAAAGTTCAGCAGTCAATGGTTCAGCGCTGCTAAGTGAAGAGAAAACAAAAAGAAATACTGCCGAGAGAATCAGGGTCATTAGTCCGCGTTTCATTGAGAGCCTCCATGTTGCTGTTAGTCGTCCTTATGGACTTCTCTTTAGACCTTCTTTACCTGCAATTGTTACAATTTAAACTGGCCGACAAGCTGGTTTAGTTCATCAGCCAGTTTCCCAAGTTCTATGGAACGTTCGTGGATATAGCTGCTGCCTTGACCGACGCTCAAGCTGGTGATACTGACATCATTAATATCTGCAGCCACCGTGCCGGATATCTCGGTTGCAGAGTTGACGTGTATAGTCATTGCCTCAAAGCCCTCGGACACGGAATTGATATCCTCGGTAATCTGCTTTGTGGTTACCGCCTGCTCCTCAACCGCCCCGGCTATTACCACGACAATAGAGTTTATTTCATTGATAATATTGGATATTTTTGAAATTTCGGAAATTGTCATTATACTTGATTGTTGAATGGCCTCGATCATCGAGCGGATATCTCCCGTAGCCTTGTTGGTCTGGCTGGCGAGTTCTTTGACCTCATTGGCGACAACGGCAAAGCCCTTGCCGGCATCACCTGCGCGGGCAGCTTCTATAGTCGCATTGAGCGACAACAGGTTGGTTTGCTTAGCGATGTTCCCGATCACCTCGGCTACTTTACCTATTTCATTGGCCGCGTTTGAAAGTTCATTCATCTTGGCGGTAGTATTTTCAACTGTCGTTACCGCCTTGCTGGTGATCTCTCTGGCCTGTTCGGTATTCCTGGCAATTTCGGCAATCGTCGAGCTCATCTCTTCCGTAGCAATGGCGACGCTTTGCACCCTTTGGTTTGAATCGTTGGCAAGATTCGAAATCTCCTGCATGGAGGCATTCATAGTCGCAGTGGCCTCACTCGCCTCGCTCGATTTGGCGCTGAGGTCGGTGGAGTCTTTATCAAAGTCTTTAGACACTCCGGTAAGGTCAACGGACGAGGCGGTGAGCTTGCTGGCAAACGTGAGAATCTTGCCGATCATTTGCCGGAGGTTGGCGATCATAATATTGGTGTCGTGGGCCAGATCACCAATCTCATCGTTGGAGGTGATAGCGAGGTCTTTGCGCAGATCTCCTCCGGCAATATTTTTCGTCGACTCGGCAACCGACAAAATTCTAGAAGACATGGCTCGGCTCACCAGGGCGCCGAGGACCACAGCGGCAATAACGGCAATAATGGTCAACACCATGAGCATGGTAACCCCGCTCTTTTTGGCGCTTTCCGCTTGGTCGACGGCAATTTGCATTTCCTTGTCGGCGATCGATACCAGGGAAGAAAGCTGAGCATTTATGCTTTTCACCGAGGTCTCAAGTTCCGTTTGCTTCAGTTTATTGTCGGCTTGAAGCGCTTTATACATAGTCCCGGCGAGGGCTTGGAGGTCCCTGAAATAGGCCTCGATCTTTACGGTTATGCCAATGCTTCGGTTGAGAATCCGCGTCTTGTCCTTGAAGGCAGGCATACTGTTGATCTTGTCTGCCATTGCCAGCATTTTGACATATTCCTCTTTAAACTCGACAAACTTCTCCATGAACTCCCCGTTGGCAATCCGGTAAGATTCGAACCACTCGCCAATCAAGCCTTTGGTTGGATCGGTATTGGCTTTGAAGTTCGTTTCAATATTCACCGCATCCTTGAGTTGCCGAATCCAATCAAGACTGTCCAACTGGGCCAGGTTGAGAAAAATGGGGAGATCCAACAGTTCCGTTCCGATCTTGACGCCGTAGCTGTTGAGTAATTTTTTGGACGCTATAAGTTCGGCGGCCTTAGCTTTCAGCCGGCTATTCTCATCGAAAATGCCCTGAACGATCGGCAACATTTCCGGAGAACAGCGGGGTATCACAAGTTCAAGCTTCTTGTTCTGGAAAAGCGCTTGGGATGGACTATTGAGAAATTCATTGGAGGCAGTGCCGTGCAACAGCATGGCGATCCACATGTCAAATTCAGCCATGCCGGCGGTGATTTTTGAACTTATTTCTTCAAGATTGAAGGTCGAATAACTGTATTCAATCATGTTTTTCTGTAATATATCGACCTCAAGGGCCGCTTTCATGACCACATACCGCGTCGGTGCTTTTTCCTTGGCGATGGTATCGGCAAGCAAGGTTACTTTGTTGAGCACAAAAATGCCGACCATTCCGGCTAAAAGCACAAGCATAGACAAACCGAAAAATCCACCAATCAACTTTT
>JAABQY010000290.1 GCA_011391225.1 Desulfobulbaceae bacterium
TTTTTAGAAGCACCAGTACTTCCGCCTCCAGTTCCTCCAGCCAGTCCTCGAAAAGCACCAGCAAATCGGGATCGGCGATAGCCCGGAGTTGTTCGGATTGGACTACCTTGTCCACCAAACTCCGACACATCTGTGTTGGGTCGACACCTTCGCCCATGCATTCGGCCAGTCACAAATGTACAAGGCCGGCCACCTTGTCGCTTTCCGATTGCCCGATGAGATTCATCAGGAAACGCTCGCGGGCGTCCTTGTCGAGATCGGCCAAAAGCCTTTCCAGGATCATGGTGATGTGTGCCAAGGCCTCTTCCGGGGCCATGGCGGAAATGATTTTAAAGAGCTCGTCCATACGGATAATTTTCCTCCGATTCATTAAAAAGTAGTTCTCTTTGCTAAGAGTTCTGTTGCAACTACGCTCAAAGCATGCACAACATCGAGGATTCTCGCGTCCGCCAATTCATAGTAAATAAATGGTCCTTCCCTTTCGACCTTGACCAAGAGCGATCTCTTCAATTCTTTCAAATGATGCGACACCAGCGGCTGCGACAAATCGAGTTTCTCGACGATTGCCGATACCGACTTCCGGCCGTCGCCGAGGAACAGCAGTATCCGCAGACGATTGGTGTCCGACAGGCTTTTGGCGACAAAGGCGGCGCTTTGCAGGTGATCGTCGGTCAACCGATCTTGCGCCTGGTCGCCCCTTGCATGTTCTGTAGAAGACTTGAAGGTTTGCGCAGGGGCACCGGGTAGAGATTGTTTTTCCATCATGGGCAGCAGCGGTTAATGGTTTTTGGTCATTGCTTTGGGCTTACCAGCCAAGGCCAAAGCCGGTTTGGCCTTCCGCTTGTCCTCGGGTATTTGCCCCGGGTGGGGCGGTCTTGGTGAAAACATCCTGAGGTTAATTCTAATCAACATATAAATGAATGTTTATATCTTCTTTGTCCCTTTGTCAATATGCTTAGGAGCCGTTACGAAATAACATGGCCATTTCAACCCATTTCGTTACGGCTCCTTATGCCGTTCCGGGGATTCCTTTAGCCATGTTATTTTTTTACAACGGCTTACTGCGGCGGGATGGGGTGGATTGGTGCGCTTGGGGCATGAAAAATCTATTTCTTTCTCCGAGATGGAGGCATCAATCTCAGTTGATTCACCACGGAAAGTCAGTTGAACTCATGGGAAGCGAGGGTGATCAACGAAATCGCCAATCAGGACAATGTCCTCTTCTGGCATAAGATCATCGAGCGAACTGGTTTTTGTATCAATGGGTTTGTCAATCATTATCCGGATTTTCTGGTACGGACGAAAAATGGCAAGACCTTGTTGAACGGGGCAAAACTACCCACTATAGGGAATGGGTGAAGTGTACTTGCCTGCCATCTTATTGGTGCGCCACAAAGCTGGAAGGATCAAAGTCCCTATCATAGTAAGAATCAAAGCTCTCATCTTTCATAGTGGTTTTGCTTCATCAAGAATTCTTTGACGAAGATGTCTGCTGAGACTTTTCTCGGTGATTACATCCACCTTTAGGCCGGTTTTATTTTCCAACTCCTGTTTCAGGCCAATGAGGTCAAACAAGTCCATCCCCGGAGTCAGGTCAATGAGGAGATCAAGATCGCTCGATGATGTGCCTGTTCCTCTGGCCATTGAGCCGAACACTCGGACATTGAGGGCGCCATTTTTTTTGGTGATATCCCGAATGAGCGGGGTGATGGCATCAAGAGAGGTCATGGGGATACAATGTCTTTTTTCAGATACTCTTTCGAGTAACTAAATACCAGACTGCCGTCCTGTTCATCAACCGCCGCCTCACCTCCCCTAGCAAGTTTGCCGAAAAGTATCTCCTCGGTCAGGCTGTCGCCGATCTCCTTCATGATTAGCCTTCGCAGCGGCCGTGCCCCATAATCCGGATCGTAGCCTTTTTTTGCCAGATAGGTACGGGCCTGCGGGCTGAGTTTGATGGTAACGCGTTTTTCCGCCAGCTGCCCTTCCAATTCTTTGATCAGTTTGTCGACCACCAGTTCGGTTGCGGCATGATCAAGGGAGCTGAAGGAGACGATGGCGTCCAGCCGGTTGCGGAATTCGGGGGCAAAGAGCTTGGTGATGGCTGTCTGATCCTTGCCCTTTTTACTGCTGACAAAGCCGATGGAGCGGCCGGCCAGTTCGCGGGCCCCGGCATTGGTGGTCATGATGATGATGACGTTGCGGAAATCGGCCTTGCGCCCGGAATTGTCGGTGAGGGTCGAGTGGTCCATGACCTGCAGGAGAATGGAAAAAATATCCGGGTGCGCTTTTTCAATCTCATCGAAAAGCAGCACCGAATAGGGGTGCTTTCGTATCGATTCGGTGAGCAGACCACCCTGGTCAAAGCCGACATAGCCGGGAGGCGAGCCGATCAGCCTGGCAACCGCGTGTTTCTCCATGTATTCGCTCATATCGAAGCGCTCAAAATGGACATTGAGAACAACCGCCAGCTGGCGTGCGACCTCGGTCTTGCCGACTCCGGTCGGGCCGGAAAAGAGAAAACTGCCGGTCGGTGAGTCGGGGTTGCCGAGGCCGGCGCGTGATCGTTTCACC
>JAABQY010000291.1 GCA_011391225.1 Desulfobulbaceae bacterium
CATCAAAGAGGCCGTGAACCGTTTGCATTTTCGCCTCGGGCAATGGCTGCCATTACCTACTACGAATGGCGGGGCAATGTCAGGGAATTAGAAAACCTCATCCAACACATGAGCATTCTCTACGCCGGTAGGACATTAGAACTTGAAGATCTTCCTGAAAAATTTCAGAGTGTAACACTCCCTATCGAAGAAAAGCCCGGAGAAGAGCAACAGGATCCCGCCCTTCCGCTATCGGAGAGTATCCTGCCCGCCCCCTCCCAGTCCCTTACCTGGCAAGATGGTCAGGTAGACTTTAATGAACTTATCAATGATTTCGAAACCCAGCTGATTGTCCAAGCCATGAAGCTTACAGAGGGAAATAAAAAGGAGGCGGCCCGTCTCTTAAATTTGAAGCGAACGACCCTTCTTGAAAAGATCAAAAAAAAAGATATAGAAGGGCTGTGGGAAAAATAAAACGAGTTCCTGAATGGTTAGTTTCGATCAGGCTGCAAGTTTCATGAGATTGCTGGTTATGTTTTCTTCAATATCTGCCTTGGAAGCCGGTGTCAGGAGAATGTCTCGTATGCCATACTTAACGGCCTTGATTACCTTGCTCCTCGTCCAGCCTGGACCGGCAGCAATCAATGGCAGGGAACAGGAAGCACTAATTTTAATTGCCGCACCAAAGGCCTGCTCATTGACATCCTGCATAACCAGATAAATCGCCTTCAGTTGTCCTGGTATGTAGTTATGCACGTTATCCTTGAATGACAGGGCCTTGACGGCAAAATCCATCCCCCCAAGGATCGCTGCAATTTTCGCTGACTCAGACTCGTCGTCACCTATCAGCAAAATATCAAGAGAGACATTCGAGGCTTCTAATCTTCCGGCCTGTCGGGGTGATGGTCGTTCGACTTCTTCATCCAGGACAATCTCTTCGTCAACGGCGATAAGACCTTCCAGCTCGAGAAGGGCTAAAGGGAAAACAATATTCACCCTGCCAAGAACGCTGTCGCCGATAACGAGTTCCGCGCTGCTTAAATAATAATGGCTGTTCGAGAAAGGTTCCAGAGAATCTATTACCACCTTCATCGGCTCTATCTGCTGAAGGTCGGTTTTTACAAAACGTATTTTTCTGCTGTACTGTTCTTCAAAAACTCCGGTATATACTCCGGCGATAATATTGGCAATCTCGCTATAAGCATCCTTGGTGTCCTCTCCGAACACCTCGTCGTTGACAACCGACTCGAGTTCTTGGGCGGGCAGCATGATCAATACCCCTCCAACGCGTATGGCGTCCCGGAGATTAACCACCAGGTAGCTTTTTCCTTCCAACTCGCCTACCGCATCCATATGGGCGACTACCTGCTTTCCTGACACCTCGTCACCGAAGAACTGTTCTTTGCTCACGACTTTATTGTTCAGGTTGCTGAGTTGCACCTCGGCACCAAGAAGAGCACTTACCTCATCCGCCATCTTTGATCGACACAAAGAGAGAATCTTGTCCACCAATTTCTTCTGCTTCTCGGCGAGTTCCTTGGCCCGATAGGGAATTTTTGTGCTTTTCTTCACTGGTGGGACGGCTTGTTCCGCTTCCCGCTCCGCCTCTTTTGGCGCCTGTTGTGGCGAGGAAGAGGGCGGAGGAACTGCCTTAACGTTGACGCCCTCCTCAATCTCCTCGGGGACTTCAACCAACAACTGCAGCAGTTGCGCCGGGAAAAGCATATGGACTGGGCCCAACTGCTTACCGGCAGTGATAAGTTGCATACTGTGGCAATAGTATGTTTGGTTGAGAATTGGTTCGTCTGATTCTGCAACGATTTTCCCGGGAACCACCTCTCGAAGTTCTTTTCTTATAAATCTGAGTTTTTCCGTGTACTGTTCGTCAAAAACTGCTGTGTAGGCCCCGGAAACAATATTTGCCACCTCGCCATAAGCATCACGTCCGTCATCACTGAATTCTTCTTCATTGACGACATTGGCGAGTTCTGTAGGAGGGAGCATTATGAGAATGCCGCCAAGATGGATAGCATCCTTTTTACCTAGAGAAAAATAGCAAACATCCTTGAGCTCTCCGGCCACCTCCATGTCTGTCATAATTTGCTTGCCGACAGCAAGATCGGAAAAAAATTCTTCCTTGCTGACAAGTTGGTTGCCAACCTTTTCCAGGATAATTTCGACTCCCAGAAGAGCACTGACTTCTCCGGTTAATCTCTTTTGGCAATCGGTAAGAAGGCGATCGACTTTCTTCTTTTGTTTCTCTATTTCAATGTTGGATTTTTGCGTTTTTGTCTGTCCTGAAACAACCCCAACGCCTTGCGTCGTTGTGGAAGGTGATTGGCCAGCAACCTTTACGTCACTCGGACTTAAATTGCTCTGTACGGATTCGGATTGTAGCCCCGACAGTTCCGGGACAACTTCCTCTTGATCCAGCAGAAAGGTCAGAGCCGGCAAAAGAACGACTAAATCCCCCATCGGACGACCATCCAGGAGCATGGCGCTCGACACAAAATAGTAGGTCTGATTGGCAATCGGCTCATCAGAATCAATAACCACCTTTGCCGGTACAAGAATTGCCTGATCTTTA
>JAABQY010000292.1 GCA_011391225.1 Desulfobulbaceae bacterium
GCGGCAATCAATCGCGCTCATCTGACACTCTGGAGTAAACTCTACGATGCCCTGAGCGATGAAGAGCGTAACTGCTTCTACTACAGTATGAAGAAGCATGTCCTGCGCCCGAAGACAAAAATTCTCACCTACGGAGCGATGAACAACCGTCTCTTCCTCATCGATAAAGGGTATGTTATTATTTTCATGCCGAAGGATGGGAAAAATGTCGTCCTGGCCCGGTTGGGGCCGGGCGATATCTTGGGTGAGTATACTTTTTCAACCATTTCGCTCTGTTCGGCCTCGGCAATCACCCATACCGAGGTGCAGCTGATGTGCCTTGAAAGCAGCGCCGCCGATGGATGGGAAGATAAATACCCCGGCTTGTATGAAAAACTCATCGATTTTTGCCTGAAAGGCGGCAGGGTGGATGAGATATTGCGCAATAAGAAGAAGGAAAAAAGTCGCTATGAGCGCCATGCCGCTGCCGGTCGGATGAAGGTGACACTTTTAACAGCCGAGGGAAACAAAACCGACCTTTTTTACAGCGGGGAACTTTCGGACATTTCCCTGAGTGGGTGTTGTCTTGCTCTGCGGTTTAGCCAAAAAGCTACCGCCCGAGCTCTGTTGGCCCAGCATCTGCTGCTGGCCTTCACCGGTACGCAGGAAGACAATCCAGCGACGATGTCGGTTGTTGGCCGGGTAGTCCGTGTTTCTTTTCATCTTTATGGCGACTTCAGCGTGCATGTGCAATTTAACAAGTTGCTGAGCGAGGATGCCCTGAGAAAATTTGCGATCTGAAAGGATTTTTATACCGCAAGGGCATACGATTCGTTTGAGCAGACAAACTGCTCAACTCAGCTTTATCTTTATTACCACACCGGGATTAGCCGTTATGAGATACGTGCTTCTTTTTCTTTGTCTGGCCTTACCTGCTTCAGCTCAGGCGGTAGATACACCTCTCTCGCTTGCCGGTATCACCCTTGGGGCGGATATTTCCACGGTGCACCACAATTGCAAGCTGGCAACCGACATTCCTCTCGTTGAAGAGCGACATTTGAATGAGTTCGAGCTGAAATCACAATTTGTCGGCGGTGTCAGGAGTGCAACCGTTGCCTATGCCAACTGCCGGCAAAAAGGGAAGATCGTGCGCATAAAACTCAAATTCGACAATCCCTCACGAGAGTTTTTCGACGATTTGTTGAATCGTTACAAGAAAAACTTCGGAAAACCCGAGGAATGGCGAGGCGATCCTTTTCAGATGGTAATTTCATGGAAATGGAGCTTCAAAAACGACACCGGCCGGAAAGTCGGCCTCGAATTGACGCACAGCCAGGATAATGACTATAAAATGGGTAATTTCGTGAAATTAACATTGCGCTCTCTTTGGGAGGAAGAGGCGGCGTGTTTTAGGAGCACGGTCGATCCTGCCGATGAACAGAAGTCCTCTGTTACGCCGCTTGATAAGCTGGATTATTCACAGCTCATCCCCCGCTAAAGATCTATGATGTTGATCTGGGACGGCTTGCAGGTTCAAATCCCCGAGACAATGCAACCTGCCACCCTTGACCGGGGTTTTGTGCGTTTTGTCGGGCCGGAGTTGCCGACGGTAAGCCTGCGCTTTGGTGCCGAAAAGCGCCCCTTTGATGCGCAGCGGGATGGCCGCCGCCTGTTGCAAGCGGCCGGGATGCCGAAGGAACCTCTGCAGAGATGCAAAGAAACATGGACAATTGGTCTTCCCGGCGACCTTTACTGCAGCAGCAGGATGTATGTGCTGCAGCTGAGAAATTCTCAAGGGATTGTTGCCGCTCTTTTTTCGGCTCTACCTGCGGAAGAAATGGTGGAGGAACTTTTCACCTCGCTGGCCTGGACCCCGCCGGATACCTGGCGCCGCTGGTATTGCTATGATATGATGTTTGAGACTCCGCCGGAATATCTGCTTTCTCAAGCCGTTTTTCAGCCGGGAAGGTTCCAGCTGAAGTTTTCCAAAGGCCGCTCTCTGCTGCATTTTGATCGCCTGGCCCCGGCAAATGTGCTGCTTGGTGCGATGTCGCTAGCGGCCTTTTGCAAACAGCATCTGCAAAAGGAGGTCGGCCACGAGCTGACGATTACTCCACGGGGCGATGCGGAGGCCGATCTCCATCGGGAGCCACCACGTATATCACGAATTCTTCCCTGGCTGCCTGGTCTAGGCCGACCCCTGCGGGGCAAAATCCGCCATTTGGCCGGAAGCAATAAAATTTTTATCTTGACGGAACAAGGTCTGCCTTTGCCGGAGGCTATCGCCAACCGACTCCATGCCAGCTATGCCAATATCCCCCTTGTCAAAGTCAAAAGTTGAGGCGCTGGGCGCTGTCCCGGTGCCGAGCCCCGACATCTGTGTACAAGCCACGGCTGAAGGACTTATCCGGCTCAGCTATGCCATTACCCTCAAACCTTGGCTTGCGCGTTTCTTGCCTGGGGCTATTTCTTTGCCGATACGCACACTCGAACTCGACAGCATGGGGACATTTGTCTGGAATCATATTGACGGGAAGAGGTCCGTGCAAAAAT
>JAABQY010000293.1 GCA_011391225.1 Desulfobulbaceae bacterium
TTTTTGCTCATGTCTTGCCTCCGCTATATGGATGTTAGAAGAAGTCGGCCCGGCCCTAACATTACCGAGACGTCGTACAAAAAATCCAGAGTATTCATGCCGGGGAGTATTTGGCCATCACCAGGGTGATATTGTCCATCCCCCCTCGTTTCAAGGCGATCTTGACAAGTGAATCGACAGTTGATTGCAGTTCTGTAGCGTTCTTTAACTCTGCGACAATCTGCTCCGGCAACACCAAGTTATGAAATCCATCAGTGGAGAGCATAAGAATATCGTCTGGTTCAAGAACGACTGAACCTGTCTCGGGCTTATCCAAGATACTGCCCAGCGCCTGATCTAAGACGTTTCGTGAATAATGATCGGCAACTTCCTCGGGCAAGAGCTCACCTTCTTCGACCAGGTAGCGTGCCAAATTCTGGTCCTGGGTTAGCTGTTTGAGGGTGCCCTTTTTATAGACGGACAACCGGCTGTCGCCGACATGCACCCAACTTGCCATATTATCGCGGATGAAGACACAGAGCAGAGTCGTTCCCATGCCTTCAAGCTGTGCATCTTTCTCGCCTGCGGCGATAATGAAGCTATCGGTTTCGAGCGCAAGTGCCGCGAGTATTTCTTCTTCCTTGCCGTTTGGAACCAGTGGAAGATTGGCCAGTTTGCCTCTCAGTATTTCTGCGGCATAATCACCGGCAGCTTGTCCTCCCAGTCCGTCGGCTACGGCAAACAACAGTGTATTGTCCTGAAACCTTTTGAAATAGTAGCGATCTTCATTGGCATTTTTCACATAGCCGATATGCGTTGCCGCATAAAGGGAGATATTCCCCTCGACCGCATAGAAGGAGTGTTCCTCCTCCTGCACTTTTTTGTAGAAGCCGCAATTTTTGCATGTATCAATTTTTTCGGCAAAAGTGCCCATTATTGTATGGTCGCAAAAAGTACCGGCTACAAGCCAACAGGAGCGTCCGGCGTTGATGCCGTTATTGAAGGTGTTAAAAGCATTTTCCGCTGCCGCCGGACACACTCCTTCCTTTTCGGATTTTGGGCCACCTGGTTCACGGCCGCATTGCTTGTACTGCCAACAGTTTATTTTTAATTTTTCCATTGTTATCTCAGATCCCATCTAATCCTGGGGTTGGAAGAAGTCGAATTCGATGTTCAGTTCGCGTGACCGACGGCCGAATTCTACCAGCAACCGGTCAAAATCTTGCCGCTGTTTATCGGAATACCTGAAGGTTATGGTGGTGGCGTTTTGCTGTTCTTCCTGAGAGGGTGTTGCCAGCAAATTTGGATTCAGTAGCGGTGCCAGATCGCAGATCAACTGAGAGATATTCTGATAGCGTTTTCCCCTGTCATGCTGACAAGCTTTTAAGATAACCATTCGCAGTTCCGGAAGAATGTCCGGAGAAAATTGCGATGGATTGGGTAACACTCTTTGACCACCATCCTGGAATATCGACATTATCTTCTCGGCGGTGAACGGGGTTTTTCCGGTGATAAGTTCAAAGGCGGTAATGCCAAGGGCGTAGATATCACTTTGGCGATCGGCCTGACCTCCTTCGAGTAGTTCAGGGGCCTGATAGGCAAGAGCCCCGCCGATCTGCTCATCTTCGGTGCCTACTGGGCAAGCGAGACCAAAGTCGAGGATTTTGATACGATCATCCGGCAATACCATAATATTGTCTGGATGAATATCCCGGTGGATGATCTCCTTGTCGTGGGCATATGCCAGGCCGTTGCAGATCTGCCGGAGGTACTTGACCGCCAGCAGCTGGGGAATCTTCCCGAGGCGTAAAAGAAGGTTGCGCAAGGATTCACCTGCAAGATATTCCATGACAATAAAGACGGTTTTGTATCGCTCGTCAAAGTCATAAACCCTCAGAATGCTCTCATGATTGAGGGAGGCAACTATCTGCGCCTCTTTACGAAAATTTAAAAGAAATCCGGAGTCGACTACCATGTTGTGGCGCATCATTTTGATGGCAACCACCATTTTCAGGTCAGTATGTACGGCCTTGTAGACAATTGAGTATGCCCCCCGACCGATAATATCGGTGGCGAGATATTTGCCGATTTTCCTGTCGGCAACCGGCCTCTTCGAGTCGAACTGACTGGCCACTATTTCAGTGAGCAGGGCGAGAAGTTCCGGGTTGTGTTGGGAGATATTGTCTATTTGATGCTTGTTAAGCACCCAGAGCTGCATATTCGTTTCCGCTTCGACGTGGGCCTCGCGTGGTTCCCCGGTAAACAACCCTCGTATGCCGACGATATCGCCGCGACTCCAGTGACCGGTCGGATGCAGGTAACCGTTCTTCTCAACAACCGTCAAGCAGGTACCTTCCTGAATAATGTAGGCCGTTTCTTCCACGCTCCCCTGCACAAGAAAACGTTCGCCGGCCCTGACCCATTTGTAGGTCAACTCGCCAAGGAAAGAGGCATCGCTGGTATCGGCGAGAAATTTCAACAGTTTGGTTGAACTGTCGTTCGCCCCCTCCTGCCGGCCAACAATTTTAAAGAAAT
>JAABQY010000294.1 GCA_011391225.1 Desulfobulbaceae bacterium
CCTCCGGTCTGCATTTTAAAATTCCCTATGTCGACAAACTTTTCAAAGTGGATGTGGAAAACATCAGAAAAGAAGAATTCGGTTTTCGCAGCCGTTTTCCAGGGCAGCAAATATCACCTGATAAACGCGGCTTCGACATGGAATCGCTCATGCTCACCGCCGATAAAAACGTTATCAATGTTGCCTGGATAGTCCAATACAAGGTCGCCGACCCCTATGCCTTCCTGTTTAAGGTGTCCGACATAATTCAAGCGATCCGCGATATGTCTGAGAGTGTCACCCGGCGAATCGTCGGCAACATGGATTTCGACTATGTTCTCAGCAACCGAGATCTCCTTGCCGCTTCCGTGAAAATGGAATTGCAAAGCCAACTTGACGGTTTATTTCCAAAAGGTATGAGTGGCGTTTCGATTGGAACCGTCCAGTTTCAGGACATCAATCCTCCAGATCAAGTCAAACCGGCATTCAACGAAGTCAACGAAGCCGATCAGGACATGAAACGCATGGTGAATGAGGCGGAAGAAAATTACAACCGAATCATCCCCAAAGCTGGTGGCGATGCTAAGAAAATGGTCGAAGAGGCCTACGGCTATCAAGCTCAAAGGATTAACAACGCCCAGGGTGAAACCCAACGTTTCCTCGACATCCTTAAAGAGTACAAATCCGCTCCCGATGTTACTCGTAAGCGTATTTATCTCGAAACAATGAAAGAAATTCTTCCCGGCGTACAATCAGTGTATGTTATCGACAAAAATCAACAGGCACCCTTGCCGCTCTTAAACATTACCTCGGCAAGCGGTCTGAAAAAAACTCCGGCAGTAGAGTCGAAATAGACTGACACAGAAAAAGGAAATAGATATGAAGCAAATAGCCCAGTTTTTTCTTGCAGGTCTCGTTCTTCTGGCGATCGTTATCGTCTACGATGGCTTTTTTATTCTCGAAGAAGGTAAACAGGTGGTGGTAACGCAGTTTGGTGCACCGGTTGGTGACCCGGTCATTGAAGCAGGTCTGCATTTCAAGATGCCATTTATTCAACATGTTGAGGTTTTTGAGAAGAAAATCCAGATTTGGAATGGTCAACCGAACCAGATTCCCACCAATGACAAAACCTTTGTCTATCTTGATGTAACCGCCCGCTGGCGTATCACCAATGCTCTGAAATTTTTGCAAGCTGTCAAAACCGAGTCGAGAGCTCAATCACTCTTGAGCGATATTATTGACGGCACCGTGCGTGATATGGTGAACAAAAATGATCTTATTGAAATCATCCGCAGCTCAGACTGGTCGGTTGCCACCATGTCGGAAACCACTGCCGAGGACACCATAGGCAGCAAACCGAAAAATGGCCGGGATCAGATCGGCAAGCATATCCTTGAAATTGCAGCTAAAATTACCCCGCAATACGGCATCGAACTGATTGATGTGATGTTTAAGAGAGTTAATTATATCGATTCGGTGCGCCTCAAAGTATACGACCGGATGATTTCTGAAAGAAAGCGTATCGCAGCGGAAAAACGCTCGATGGGTGAAGGCCAGAAAGCCGAAATTCTTGGTACGGTTGAGCGAAAACTCCAGGAAATCATTTCCACAGCCAATAAGGAGGCTCTCACCATAAAAGGTCGTGCCGACGCAGAAGCAACAAAAATTTATGGTGATGCCTACTCCCTGGATCCCGACTTTTATGCATTCCAGAAGACCCTGGAAAGCTACCGGGAAATCGTCGGCAATAACACCTCCCTGGTGCTGTCTTCAGACTCCGACCTTTACCAATACCTCAAGTCTGTAACCGGGAAATAGAGAAACGTTTAAAAAAAGGGTGTGGAGTCGAGGGCAAAATTGGCCTCAACTCCACATGGAAGAGAAGATGCGGCATATCACTTTTCTTTTTCGTGCCGATCCAACCCGTTGCTGGTACCTGGGTAGTAAGGCGCCTGGTGTTTTTGAAAGGGTATCCGACCCTTGGCCGTCAACAAATCGAGGAACCGTTCCAGTTGTTCCTCACTTTCGACCGTATCAACTTCGAGCTGTTCAAAACGGCAGTTGCATTTGCTGAGCTGCCCCTCACACCAGGGGCAAATCTCCACCAAACAACCGAAAAAATGATACTCGCCTTCCGCAACGCCGCAGGCCGGACATTCCCCGCGTTTGTCCTTGCCGCCACCGACGTACTCCTCAAGGTCGCTCGCAGGAACGCAGAAATTTGCCAATTCCGCCTGATCTGTAAAACCCCAAAACCTCATAATCTCTGGATCGAGGTCGCCTACATACTCGC
Source organism: Desulfobulbaceae bacterium (assembly GCA_011391225.1). Taxonomy (GTDB): domain Bacteria; phylum Desulfobacterota; class Desulfobulbia; order Desulfobulbales; family Desulfocapsaceae; genus Desulforhopalus_A. The sequence goes on from JAABQY010000294.1 coordinate 2,273, forward strand.
CGAGCCAAACGATTTCATCCACAGCTACCGCGTAGAGATGGGCGGTGGAAGTGGTTGTAAGAACAAACAAAGAAACACCCTGGCGCTGGACGAGCTCGGTTATACGGGTAACCGCCTCTTCCCGGGCATCCGGTAAAGCCACGTAGTACTCTCGCAATAGGGTAAGAACCCGTCGATGCTTGCGATACCTGTCAACCAGAGCACCTGCAGCCCCTCTCTCATTCTCGGGGACTGCATA
>JAABQY010000295.1 GCA_011391225.1 Desulfobulbaceae bacterium
TCGGCGATGGCTTTGCCCACTGACGTTTTACCAGTTCCCGGCGGGCCGGTAAAACAGAGGATCGGCCCTTTACCCATCTCACTGGTGAGTTTCTGCGCCAGCACTTCCCGCACCGTTCTGCGCAGTTCATCAAGATTGACTGGTTTACCGAGGTAGTGGGCCGCACCGCTTTTCATCGCCAGTACCGCCGAATTGATGGTGGCAAAGCCGGTAACCATGATGACCGGAATTTCCGGATAGCCGCGATTTACCTCGTTGAGCAGTTCAAGCCCATCCATATGATCCATTTTCAGGTCGCTGATGATCAGATCAATATCTTCTTCTGCGAGGATTTTCAGGGCCGCGATGCCGTTTTCGGCACTCTTGCAATCATAACCGTCCTTACGCAGGACGTGGGACATGTTCGATCGGGCAATTTCTTCATCATCGACAATGAGGATGTTTTGCCTGGCGCTGCCGCGCAGGGTTTTGGCGGCGAGAAATTCGAGAATGCGCTGTTTGACCTGGGCCAGCCCGCAATGTCGACCCTCGAGTATGGACTGGACCCGGGCCATGTCCAGGGTGCCCTTGGTGGATACATTCCAGGGCAGGGAACTGATCAGTTCGATGTAGTTGAGACCGACGGAATATTCGGCAACAGCGGCATCCGTCGTGGCCAGTTTATCAAGTTCCTTGTTGGCCGCATCCAGGGCATGGCGAGGCAGATTTGCCTCGGTAATCTGTTTGCGCAGTTTGTCGAGCGGGGAATCCTCCCTGTCCGGTTTGTCAGGGAGTGGGTCGTTATTTTTCGAATTGTTTTTGAAAAACATGATTTCCATCCTCGTCTGTTCTGGGGGAAGCAAGGGCGTGCATCTCTGGGTTGTTTTGTACCATATCCGGCAAAAAAGCAATCTTTACTTCGGAACACCCATCCAGGTTGCAAAGCGCAACGGTTGTTGCATTTTGCAACTTATTTTATCCAGGTTCCGTTGCGCTTTGCAACGCACAACAGGATTGGGTATTGTTTCAAAAAATAAAAACATAAATAACAATAGGATAGAGTGGAAAATCGAACTGGCCTGTTTTTTGAAATGGAAAGAATACTTGGGGAAAAAATGGTGATCGGACAAGGAAAAAAGGTGGCTTATGGAAAAAACAATGCATCGCAAGGTCACCCAGCTGACGGTTCTGCAGCGGACAGAGCCCAGCGATAGAGCACAGCATTGCAGCCTGGCCAAACGATCCTGCATTTTGCTGGTGACAGCGAACAGTCAGCTTGAGCCATCGGTGATGGAGTATACGATAAATGTGGCGGATCGGATGAACTGCAAGGTTCTGGCCGCCTATGTGCATACCCTGCCGCTCTTTTGGCAGGGTGGGACGCAGCAAGACCTTTTTACCGCAGCGATTGAGCGGAATGGTGCGGCGTTCAGGGAAAAAGCGGCAGCCAGAGGGGTGGAATTCGAATTCGTCCAGGAATCAGGAAGAATAAGTCAGGTTATCAGCAGGTTGTGTCGCATAGTCAAGCGGGTTGAGTTTGTTTTGATTGATCAGGGAATAAAGATTGAAGAAGCGGCTTCGGCTTCACCCGTACCGGTTTTCAACATCGTCTGCACCGATGCGCGAAGCGGCAGGGTGATCCCGAACCATCAGGCTAAAAAACTTTTAAAAGGAGAAAAACACATGAAAGTAACCAGCAGGAAAAGTCATTTTCTGAAAACGATTCTTTTCGGTGCCATGACAGCAGTTTTTTATGCAGCGGTTTTCAGTAATTCCGATTTCATCATGAAATACTTTACCAGAGGCGGATTGTTCGCGCTGCTGCCGGTCGCGACGGTTTTTGCCTTCTCCTATGCCCATGGTTCGTTCACCAGCAATTTCTGGTCGGCGCTCGGCATCGAGGGGTCGAAGGGTGCAACCTTAAAACAAAGGAAAACGGTCGAAAAACGGACCGAGGAAAAACGGCCCGATACAAGACCACGTCTGCGTGCCGATGCGTGAGATGATGGCCAGGATGATCAAAGCTCCCTGAAATTAAACGACGAGACGGATCTGCCAAGAAATAAAACAATCACCAAAGAAGGAGTCTACCATGCACGGACCAATAGCTGAAACGATCCAGTTTATTGATTTAAATTTTGCATCTATCGTCTTTTTAATAATCGTTGGTTTTGTCGGCGGCCTGGTCAGCGGTTTTATCGGCTCGGGCGGCGCCTTTGTTCTTACTCCGGCAATGATGAGCATGGGCGTCCCCGGTACCGTGGCCGTGGCCAGTAATATGTGCCATAAGTTCCCGAAAGCCCTGGTCGGCTCGATCAAGAGATATCGCTATGGGCAGGTGGATATCAAGCTGGGACTGATAATGGGTGTCTTCGCCGAGATCGGGGTTCAGGTCGGTATTATGGTGCAGAAAAATATCCTCGACCGCTGGGGCGAGGCGGGGTCGAATCTCTATGTCAGTGTCTGTTTCGTCTCCGTCCTGGTCATTGTCGGCTCCTTTGTCTTGCGCGATGCCCTGAAACTGAGGA
>JAABQY010000030.1 GCA_011391225.1 Desulfobulbaceae bacterium
ATTTCGTATTTGCCAAGCGACTGCAGTTTCCGGCGGTGGAGTTGTCCGGCGATCACAGAATACACAAAAGAGTGCTCCAAGAAGCGCCAAATTAAAATCATTATGAAAACAACAATTGATATTAATTTTCCGACATCCCCATGGGGCCCCATCCGGAATTGCCCCAGTCAGATCAGTTGCCAAGGAAAGCCAAATCAGAAAGAACTATTCATCATTATAGTAAAGACGAAGGGCTTTCATCCTTTTGCTGAAGAAATGTTGCATTATCTGTGTAGGAGGTAGTATGTTTTCCCCATCTTGTTCTGTGGTGCGTAATTGCCTCTTGCCAGCTGGTTTCTTGCGGTAATAGGCAGAAAAGGCTATGTATAAACAAATACGACTTAAACGAAGAGGGATCAAATGAAACAGGTAACAAACAAGATGATCATTGTGGCGGCAATGACTCTCTCCATAATTGCCACAGGTTCCCATGGTGCCTTTGCACAACAATCACTCTCATCTTCACTCGGAGTTATTCCTTACCCTTCCAAGGGCCAGTCGCCGACTCAGCAAAGCAAGGATGAAGGGGAGTGTTACACGTGGGCAAAAACACAGACAGGCATTGACCCCGCTGCTGTTGCCAGTGCCCCACCACCCCCCTCAGGTCCGGCAGCCGGTGGTGGTGAGCGAGTCAGAGGAGCAGCCAGAGGTGCAGTTGGCGGTGCGGCAATAGGCGCCATTGCCGGAGATGCCGGTCAAGGGGCAGCCATTGGTGCGGTAGCCGGAACACTATCAGGTGGTCGCAATGCACGGCAGAACAAACAGGCCCAAGCCCAGCAGGCGGAGAGCGCCAAGGCAGGGACAATGCAACATTTCAACAAAGCCTTCGGGGCCTGCCTCGAAGGGAAAGGCTATGTCGTCAAATAACCCGGAAAAACGACAATGGTCGATGAAATTTTTATATATTTCAGCCTTGCAAAGACAAGTCTGCCATTCCAATCAACTCACGGCCTCTTCTGTGAACGTAGTCAGAGCAATAGGGCGTTTTTTTAAATGGTCGATTCTCGTTTGAATGATTTCGAGTCCCGAAAGTTTGAAGGCAGCCATGGCTTTGATATACCGGCTACGATTTTCGATCAGCGATATAATTTTATCTCTCAGCAAGAGCGGGGTCACCTCATTCCATGGAATAAAATCAAGGAGATGTAAGTTATTAAGACATTCTGCCCGAATGAGTTGTTCCCGGCGTGGTGTCTCTCGCGGAATAATCAGGGCTGGTGTGCCGTGCGACAGAATTTCGCAAACGGTGTTATACCCACCCATGGAAATTACCAAATCGGCCGCCTTCATTAAATCTTCCATGCGCGGATAAAAGGGATAGGTTTTTATGCCGTAGTTTTTAGCCAGTTTTTTAGTCTTTTCCCGCCGCTCTTTAGGCATGAAAGGCCCTGTGACAATGATTGATTTGAATGGCAATGATGTCGGGAAATATTGGTGCATATCAATAAAATGGTCAATCACTTCACCGCCATCTCCGCCGCCGCCGGTGGTAACCAGAATAAAGATATCGTCATCCATGATCCTGTACTTTTTACGAATCTCTGCTTTTCGTTCAGACGGTAATTGAGTTCTGGGGATATACCCTGTGAAAAACACCTTATCGAGGATATTTGGCGGTAATTGATATTTTTCCACCGAATCAAAAATATTCTGATTCCCATATACCCAGATCTCATCATAGAGCCTTGCCAATGACTGATAAACCTCTTTTTCCTGCCAATCCTTGCAAATAATATCGGCCTCATCGAGGATGTCACGTAAGCCAAGGATAGTTATGGTTTGTGGATTGTTTTTTTTCAGCCATTCAAGCGTTGGCAGTACCTCTCTTTTCAGCCCATGGGGCTCTTTATCGACAATAAAAAAATTAGGCCGAAAGGTTTGAGCGGTAGCAAGAATGATATTGGTCCGAATGCTCAGTGCCTGGTCCTGGTTAATACGAATCGATAAGGATTGGTATTCGCCATTGGTTTTCTTGATCATTCCCGGGATTCGGACGAAATCAACTTGGTCTGGAAAAGGAAAACGACCGGCGATCGGTGATCCGGTAAGAATGAGAACATTGGTATTGATATCAGACAGATGGTTGGCGATAGCCATGGTGCGACGGATATGTCCTAAGCCATAAGTATCATGGGAGTACATGAGTATGTTGCAAACAGGGAAGCTATTCATTTTGGCTATCCTCTTGTCGCTATCATGATCATCAAGCCCATACGTCTGTTGTTCATACAATGTTCCTGATTTACTGTGAGATCATCTGCGCCGTCTTTATAGTTACTTCACCGCCTGCCCTTGCAAGGATGAAGCTCCTGAAAGAGAGGCTTCATTCAGTTTAAACATGAATATATCAATATCGCGCTGAACTTAAAAGAGATGGCCTTATTTAACAATGGAAAAATACATTCAGCTGCTAATTTACTTTTGCAACAAGCCAGCTTTAGAATCCGGGTTCACGACTATCAAGGCGTAACAAAATCTCCTCGGCGGAAAGCAGATAATTATCCTAAAAGCACTCTTAGATCACTCGGCGAGAGTTGGTTGGCCTGATATCAATTGCACACCCGACGTATTAAGATTTGTCCCGCTATCAGTCCCGCTTAACTTGCCTATCGCTAGGATATTGCAATCAAATAATGAGGTAGCCTATGTCGGAATGGATCAAATGCACTACACCCGGCGTCACGTGTCGGCTTCACAGCACACGGAAGCATGGAGTTGGCTTTGATAAGTATTTTACGATCAGATACAAGACAGGCGGAAAGGAAAAAGCTGAAGGCCTTGGATGGGTCAAGTGAGGGGTGGACTGAAAAGAAGGGGACAGCGCGTCACCTTCCATACCTTACGTCATACCTTCGCGTCATGGTTAGCAATGGATAGAATAAGCCCTTTCCATCTTAAAGAACTACTCGGACACTCTGACCTGAAGTTGACAGAGAGATACAGCCATTTGTCGGAATCGGCATTGAAAGCCGCAGCATTGCGAATTCAGAACGGGTAAACGTGCTGTCATTCAAAACAAGATTTTTTCCTTACCCCACCCTTTACATTCAGTATCACTATTGATACTATAATATCATGGATAAAATAGACGAAATCCTGAAAGGAATGCGTGAAAATTCTGCTAACGTCAAGTTAAAAAGATAGGAGGAGACCATGCTAGACCATGATCATTACACATACAGGGTTACCTGGTCGGAAGAGGATGGCGAGTATATTGGCCTATGTGCTGAATTTCCAAGTCTGAGTTGGCTTGATCAAAGCCCGGAAGATGCCTTGAAGGGAATTCGGCAGGTTGTGGCCGATGTGGTGAAAGATCTTTCCGCCAACGGTGAGAATGTTCCTGAACCACTCGCGAGCAAGAAATTCAGCGGGAAGTTTCAGGTGAGAGTAACCGCTGACACCCACCGTGCACTGGCTATTAAGGCTGCTGAGAGGAACGTCAGTTTAAATAGACTTGTGAGCGAAAGCCTGGCTTCATCCTGCTAACACCGGAGGCCCGCTCTTTTCACTCGAAGGAAGGAGGAAACATGGCTGAGAAATTTACCCGATGGGATGCTTCAGACCACCTCAAAACCGAGGAAGACATCACAGCATACATCGAGGACTGTCTTGATGACGATCCCGGCGACGGCAGTCTTGTTCGTGCCGCCCTCGGAGATATCGCCAAGGCTCGCAACTTGAGAAAAGCCAATGAAGGATAACAACAGCCTACATCCTGAACAGCGCGTTGAGATCAAGATTGCCGACATCACCAAACTGTCCGTCGATGCAATAGTCAATGCCGCGAACAATTCATTACGGGGTGGCGGCGGAGTGGATGGAGCGATTCACCGGGCTGCCGGCAGGCAATTGTTGGATGAGTGTATAAGGCTCAAGGGATGTGCGACCGGAAGCGCCAAGATAACAGCCGGGTATAATCTTCCCACCAAATATGTCATTCATACGGTGGGGCCGGTCTGGCGGGGTGGAGACAATAAAGAGAGCGAATTGCTGGCATCCTGTTATTGCGAATGCCTGAAAATCGCCGAAGAGAGAAATCTCTCCACAATCGCATTCCCCGCCATAAGCTGTGGTGCTTATGGCTTTCCCCTGTCTGCAGCTGCAACCATTGCCGTCAATACAGTTTTTTCCTTTCTCCGGAAGAACTTTACCCTGAATGTCATATTCGCCTGCTTCAATGAAGAAGTGAAAAATGAACTGGAAAAGCAATTCCCGAACTGGAGATAAGCGCAGACTTCGATCGCCTTACCCGAAAAGAGAAAAAAGAGATTGCCGAAAAAGTGTTGGCGGAACTTGTCGCTGAGTACGATTTCAAGCAAACTGTGGCAGCTCCAAAAGAAGATCTCCTGGGGATAGAACAACAGATGCCGACTAAGGGGATCATTAAACTGAGTAATTATATAGTGAATTACTTATGGACATACAATGACACTCCACATTGATACTCCTCTTGTTGAATCTCTACAACTGAGCGTAATCGCAGGACGATCAGTCTGGCTCAAGCTCGATGCGCTACAACCACCCGGTTCGTTCAAAATTCGGGGTATTGGCTATGCTTGCGAGACCTACATGGCACAAGGTGCCCGGCGGTTTATTTCATCATCCGGTGGAAATGCCGGTTTGGCTGTCGCTTATGCTGGTCGTATGCTAGGACTACCGGTCACAGTCGTAGTCCCGGAAACAACTACAGATAGAGCAAAAGAGCTCCTGTGCCAGGAGAGAGCCAACGTCATCGTTCATGGAAGTTCATGGCAGGAGGCAAATGCTTTTGCACGATCGCTGATCGGACCAAAGGATGCTTTTCTTCACCCTTTTAATGATCCACTTCTTTGGGAGGGACACGCGACACTGATCGACGAGGTCTTTCGTTCTGGCCTTACGCCCGATGCGATCGTGCTGTCAGTTGGTGGAGGAGGCCTACTCTCAGGCGTGGTGGAAGGGCTTGACCGCAACGGGTGGAACGGAATTCCCGTTATCGCCGTTGAGACCACTGGAACCGCGTCATTCCATGAGGCCATCAAAGCCGGGCATTCAGTTGAGCTGGAAAAACTTACCAGCATAGCAACGTCTTTGGGTGCAAAGCGAGTTTGCGAGAGAGCTGTGAAGTCTGCGAAAAAGCATCCGATCCATAGCGTCGTGGTGTCGGACCGAAGCGCGCTATCCGCTTGCGAACGTTTTCTTGACGATCACCGTATTTTAGTTGAGCCAGCCTGCGGTGCGAGTCTTGCCGTTGTCTATGAAAATATGCCAGAGCTTCAAAAATTCAGCAAGGTTTTGGTCGTGGTATGTGGTGGGGCCACTACCACCATTGATCAAATCAGGGAATGGGTGAAGAAAAGCCAATAACAATGCCGCCAAGCAACATGCGGGGCGATTGGCCAGTTGTCTTATGGCAGTTCGGAGCCTTGCCCACCTGATACTGTTGTTGAAATTGCCAACGCCTATATTCCGCTTTTGTTCTTGCCGTTCAACTTCAGATTTCTAATGATATCAATGCAATGACAAAACTGATTTATGATTATATTGACGAAAAAGCAAAAGTCAGTTATAAAGACAAAATAAAACCCCAAGTTTGGAATTGTCCATGCTAAGCAGAAGAATTGAAAAGGAACTGAAAACAACTGCCAAAGAGTATCCTGTTGTTACTATCATCGGGCCTCGGCAATCTGGCAAAACCACCCTTGCCAAGAATTTCTTCCAAGATCATACCTATGTGAATCTTGAGAATCCGGAATTGCGCAGCCTTGCTTTGGAAGATCCCAAAACATTTATGCACCGTTATTCCTCAATTTGATGCGGAGGTTGTACAGGAGTTGTACAAAACACCTGTAAGCAAAAAAGCACTTACAGGAGAATCCCGTAAGTGCTTTTTTTTTCTGGTACCCTCGGCGCGAATCGAACGCGCGACTCCAGGATTAGGAATCCTGTGCTCTATCCCCTGAGCTACGAGGGCAATTGGACTGTTTTTTAACTGTTTTCAATCAGGCGGAATAATAACTGAGTTTCTCCAAAGCGCAATCATTTTAAAAATAGAATCCAGGGTTGAATCCCTGTCTGAAACACAGCACGATCAATCTATCATCTCTACGGCTCATCGACATTCAACAACGATTCACCGTCTTCCAATATTTTTCCGGAAAAATATTGCTCTGATACGCTACTGTCAATTACACAGTTCCGGCCTATTTTCTGTTCGGCTGGAATCCTTGCTCCTTTGCCGACAAGGGTTATTCCGGTATAGAGATGGCTCGGTTTTCGCCGATTTGCGCACGTATGGTTGTCGCCACAACCAAGAATCGCACCCGCGCCCACCTGCACCCGTTTGTCTAAAATCGCCAGATCAACCTTCGCCCCTCTTCCGACGAAACAGTCTTCAAAAAGGATCGAATCCTTAACCACCGCGCCTTCCTCAACAACGACTCCGGGTGCCAACACCGAATTGATCACCGTCCCTTTGATGTGGCTGCCGGCGGAGATCATGCAGTTTTGCAAGTGGCAATCCGTGCCGAAACGAGCCGGTGCGCGGTCGGCGGCCCGGCCTTCAGTGTCGATATTTGTGCGGATTTGCCACTTCTGTGGTGAAATGCCGCTATCTTTTTTCAGGACATCCATATTGGCTTCCCAGTATGCCTGGATCGTTCCGACATCGCGCCAATATCCGTAAAATGGATAGGCAAAGACATCGTCTTTGGCAATTGCTCTTGGTAAGATGTGCATACCGAAATCGTGTTCATCCTTATCCTGGGATAAGATTTTCAGTAGATATTGATAATCGAATACATAGATTCCCATTGATGCCAAATTTGTCTTGGCCTCCTTGGGCTTTTCTTCCCAGTCGACAATTCTGTCATTGCGATCAACAATCCCCGCCCCGAACTGATGGATCTGGCTCTTTGGCACTACCATCATTGCCACAGTGACATCAGCCTTTTTCGATCTGTGGTATTCAATCATGGCGTCGAAATCCATATGATAAATATGGTCACCAGAGAGAATCACCACCTCATCCGCCGGATTATGTGCCATAAAATCAATATTTCTGCGCACCGCATCGGCAGTGCCATGATACCAATCAGATTCCCTTTCCCCGGTGCGCGGCGGCAGGATCCTTATGCCTCTGTTTCTGCCGGTAAGGTCCCAGGCCTCGCCCGACCCGAGATGGCTCATCAAGGAGAGCGGTTTGTACTGGGTGAGAATGCCAACTTTTGTCAGGCCGCTATTCATGACATTACTGAGGCTGAAATCTATGATCCGGTAGATTCCGGCGAAGGGTACCGCAGGTTTGGCCCGTTTCTGAACGAGGATATTCAACCGACTGCCGACTCCTCCGGCAAGGAGAAGAACCAGCGCTTCTTTTGCCCTTTTCATCGCAGCACCTCCCCTCTTTGCACACAGGCAGGCCAACTCTTCGGGACAAGATGGGGATATACCGTCGCCCCTTCTCCAATGACGGTGCTGTCCGGCACCTGATTATTCCAACCGATAACGGTCACCTCAGTTTTGTCATCGCATGTCTCCGGCCCAATCACCACGTTTTTGCCGAAAACAGTATTGACGTCGGCAACAACTTTATTAAATCGGCAATTTTCGCCAACTATGTTGCTGAAGAAAAGTACGGAATTCTCGACAACCGCCCCTTTCTTCACCTGAGCACCAGGAAAAAGAATGGAATTCCTGACCGTTCCATCGATCTTGCAGCCATTATAAATCAGACTGTTCTGCACCACGGCATTGTCGGCCATGTGCGCTGGTTCAAAATCGCGAATGCCCCGATGGTCGAGATTGGTGCGAAACACCCATTTTTCCATATCGATACGCGGTTCCGGCCCAAGAAGATCCATATTTGATTGCCAGTATTCATTAATTGTCCTGGTATAGCCCCAGTATCCGGAAAATTTATAGCCATACACCCGGCGATTTTCTTTGAGCAGCGCGGGAATGATGTCTTTGCCGAAGTGATAGGATTCCCCCTTCTGGTTTTTTTCCAGAACTTGGTAAAGGAGCTCGGGTTTGAAACAGAGAATTGTCATCGATGCCCAGTCCGACGCAGGCTGGTCCGGTTTTTCCCAATAGTTGACAACTCGTCCGCCACGATCGCCGTCCTCATTGTTGAGTTCTGCAATGCCAAAGCGATTGGCGCCCTCCAAGGGGACACGAGTGAAAGCGATGGTGAGATCGGCATTTTTCGTGGTGTGATAATCGATCATATCTTGATAATCCATCTTATAGATATGGTCACCGGAAAGAATGAGAATCTCCTCCGGCTGATGATAATGGATAAAGTCGAGATTCTTGTAGATGGCATCGGCCGGGCCGCGATACCAATCGGCAGCCTCAGAACCGAGAAAAGGCGGAAGGATGGAAATCTGCCGGTAGCGACCGATCATGTCCCAGGCGGCACCTGTGCCGATATGGTTGATAAGTGAATAGCTCCGGTACTGGCTGAGAATTGCCACCTGCTCAATTCCGGAGTTCATGAGATTACTGAGAGAGAAATCGATCACCCGTCCGAGTCCACCGAAAGGTACCGCCGACTTGGGACGGTAATAGGTCAGAACATTAAGCTCATCGACCCGACTCCCAGCAAGAATCATCGCCAATGTAGTAGGTTTCAGCATGGGGCACCTCAAGATTTCGTTAAATATGGTGCATTATGAAGCGTTTGAGGGTGTCGGAAGTAAACTCTTTTTCCCCGAGATGCAGGCTTTTCAGCGACACCTCGGCTCGGGCAGCGCCTTTATGGCCACCGGCTGAGCCCAGGGAACCAAAAATTCGTTCCGCCAGTTTTCCGGCATTCTTGCGATAGCCGTCACAGCGAAAAATCACCACCAATTTTTCACCATGAATGCCCGACACGAAGGCCCAGTCGATCTCCCCGACATGATTAAAAAAGTCAGCTACGATGACCAGCACATCGGGACTTCGCACCCGACCCAGGTGGGTAAAATAACGCCCCTTGGAGTATTTCAGCTCAGCGAGCGCCGTGCCAAAGTATTTCAGCTCCGAGCGCCGCAGGTCGGTCAGCTCAAATTTTCTTACCAAATCTCGGTTGGCAATATTGAAGAGATAGCGAAAGGAGATGCCATCGGCCAAAACCGATTTTTGTTCAAAATCATGGGTGTCGACCTTGATCCCATAAAACAGGGCCGTGGCCAAGGCCACTGAAGGTTTCAGGCCGGCGGCGCGCAGGTATTCGACGGCCATGGAGGAGGTTGCTCCGTACTCCGGACGGATGTCGACAAATTCCACATCACCGACATGACCGACTGGGTGGTGATCGATAACTGCATGAAATTTGATTTTTTCAAAACAGGGGAGATGGTCCGGTTGAGAATCAACCATCACCTTCTTACTGTAATTATCGATTTTGACATCTTTCAGGCGCTCAAGGGGAATTTTCAACCTCTCGACCATCGCCATATTATTGAGACGTCTGATCTCGTTGGGATGCGCTATGGTTACACTCTTGACCTTGTAACGCAGCAATCTTCTGACAGCCAGCGCTGTTGCCAGCGCATCAGGATCGGCATTGATAACGACGAGAACGTCATCATCTTTAACAAAGATATTCCAGAAGGCCTGCAGCCGATCCGCAGCAGTGTTCTTGAAAGTTTGTTTACACTGGAGCGGATCTTTCTTCTTTCTTTTGTGCATCATAGGATAACAGCGGTATCGGGTTATAAACGCCTGCTGCACGGCTACATCTCCAGGACGAGTGCTCCAGAGACGATTTTCACCGGCTAACTCCCCTCGCAATCGATCTTATCCGCCGAAATACTTTACCGGCAAGAAAGAAAACGTCGTTTACATCCCTCAAAAACCGTCCACCTCCTGTTGAAATACGCCCTGTTCAATTTTCTCGAAAGAGTCCGAACAGAACAGTTCCGCCTCAGCAAATAACTAATAATCCCAACGGCTCCATGCCATAAAGGTCGACAATAAAGTCCGACTATACCACAGGCAACCCAGCCATTGCAAGGCCTTGAAAAAATTGCCTTGTTACAGAGATGCCGATGTTGACGGCAGCCGGCGATAATGTTACCTACAATGGAATCAATAAGGGTCTAAGACTCTTTTGACCGCTTACATTTTTTCTCAGTTATCGATTGTTTCGCCTGTCGAGGTTTTGCGTGAATCTGCTCAACCGTTACCTGCTTAGCCAGTTTGTTAAATATTTCTTAACCGTCAATTGCGGTTTCGTCGCCATCTATCTTCTTGTTGATTTTTTTGAGAAATATGATGATTTCGTCAATGCTGGCAAACCCCTCAAGCTGGCCCTTGAGTATTTCCTATTGACTATCCCCTTTATTGTTGACCAACTTGGACCGGTCTTTATTCTGCTGGCCGGAGTCATCAGCCTGGGCATCCTTACCCATTCCCATGAGCTCACCGCTTTAAAAGCTGGTGGTGTTCCTTTGCACCTGATCATTCGGCCGATAATTATCGGCTCGGTGGTGTTCACCATGCTCTTTATCACCGCCGCCCAATGGCTTTTACCGATCACTGTCAGTAGGACTAACACTATTTGGTTCGAACAGCTGAAAGGCAAGATTCCTTTGGGGATCCTTCGCAATAATCGCTATTATTACAGAGGGTTGGAAGGCTTCTATTCCTTCGCCTGGCCCAATCCAAAGTTCCGAATTTTTAAGGATTTTTCCTATTCTCGCTGGAATGCAACCTATAATGTCGATTCCCTCATAACCGCAGGAATTGCCGACTGGAATGAGCAGAACCAACATTGGATCTTGAAAAACGGCCAGATACAAAAAATCCAGGAAAATGGCCACTACAGCATCACCAATTTCACCGAAAACGAATTCCAGTTTCCGGAAAAACCTGAAGATTTTTTGATCCCAGTCAACAAATCGGCCGAACAATCGTTGACTGGGCTGTACCAGGAGATATCACGGTCAACTGTAGAACATGAGGTGCGTGCCGCCTGGACGAACTTTCTCGGCCGTATCTCATACATCCTCCTCGGCATTCCCCTCCTTCTGCTCGGCTTGCCAATCCTGCTTTATTCTTATCGCAAATGGGGTCGTGATCTCTCGGTAGCCATTCCGGCCAGCTGCGGCCTGGCCTTTGTCGCCTGGGGTATTTGGGGGGCTTTGCAATCTCTAGCCACTGCCGGCTATGTCTCACCCGTTCTTGCCGCGGCCAGCATCCATATCGTCTTTTCTATCGCCGGCCTCGTTTTGCTTATGAGAAATGATTGTTGAAATAAAGAAGGCCGTCCGGATTACATCCTGGACGACCTTAACTCATTCCCTCGCTTATCTTTTGCCGGATTTACTTAGCCTGACCGATGGAAAGCATCTCCACATCAAAGACCAGCACTGAATTCGGCTCGATCATCGGAGCCGCGCCATTCTCACCGTAAGCCAGTTCGGTGGGAATAACCAGATGCAGTTTTGAGCCGGCATTCATCAGCTGTAATGCCTCGCTCCAGCCTTTTATTACCTGGTCTACCTGGAACTCGGCAGACTCGCCGTGTTTTGCCGTGCTGTCAAACTCGGTACCGTCTATCAACTTGCCGGCGTATTCCACCTTGACCGTGTCGGTCGGGGCGGCGTTCTTGCCTTCGCCTTTTTTGATGACTTCATACTGCAAGCCACTGGCAGTGACTGTGACACCTTTCTTTTTCTTGTTTTCTGCAAGATATACTTCACCAGCCGTCTTGTTTTTGGCCTTCATCTCTTCTAACTTTGACATTTGCTTAGCCTGCATTTTGGCGGCGAATTCCTTTTTGACAGCCAGCATCTCATCCGCCGTCAGCGTCGGCTGCGCCCCTTTAAACGCATCTTCAATGCCGATCAGGAGAAATTCCTTCTGGATATCCCCACCGGCACTTTTAAAATAATTGCCCACCTCGAATCCCATGCTGTAGCTGAGCTTGTCTTCAAAGCTCGCTGGAGGTGCCGCTTGAGAAAGACAGGGCACCGCAAGACAGATTCCCAATATTGCCGACATGAAACTTTTTTTCATCAGTAACTTCCCCCTAGAGGTTAACGGACTAAGAACAATTACGACAGACACGTCGCATTATAGATTGTCATTGCATAAAGCGTATGGCAACACAGTACGCTACAGGACAAGATCACCAGGGTAATACCTTGATTGCCCTGGTTGAGATTTCTATCTTTGGCCAGGGAAGAATATCGCTGCAAAAGCGTTCTTACCCGCCCCGACCTTTTATGAAAGTCCTCTCCAGCTATATAATCGCTGATTATTCTTTTTGTTTTCATATACTCAAGAGTCTTTCTGCACTCCGAGCGTATTGCGCCACCTTTGCCACTCGAACCGTAGCCATGAATAAGAGTGATAACTCTTATTTTATTGACTATGGCATCATTGATGACCTCACGGCACCGGTTCAATGCCACCTCCACCACCGGCCGACCAGCCTCAAGATTGACCGTTTTATGGAGAAAAAATTTCCGTTTCAGGTCCGCCGTCTCCTCAGTGACAGCACCACAGTAGGGACAACTTGAGCTTGTCGCAGGCCTCTCATTGCCGCAGATTTGGCAGGTCATAGTTTTTTCTCTTACCCCCCAGGGCTATAATCTCCTGACGGCAATAACAGCCGGCAACTGCCGCAAGTGCTGCATCAGTGTATTGAGATGTTCGAGGTGCCCGACCTCAAGAGAGATGCTCATCTCCGCACGGTCAGTTTCTGTGGTATGGGCAGAAATATCAACGATATTGGCATTGTCGGAGCTGATAGCACCGCTGATTTCCGCAAAAATGCCCCTCTGATTTTCGGCACTGATGTGAATTCCGACCTTGTAGTGCTTTTCAACAATACCGCTCCAGGAAACATCTATCCAGCGTTTGGGATCGGAGCTGAGCAGATTGATGCAATCGGCCTTATGAATAGACACACCGCGGCCCATGGTGATGAAGCCGACAATCGGATCGCCCGGCAAGGGTTGGCAGCATTGGCTGATTTTTATCAACATGCCATCAATGCCGTCAATCTTGATACCCGATTTTCCCTGTCCGGACTCTCCGCCCTGCTGCTGGCTGACCATGAGGTTGGCCAACTCTTCCGGCGGCAGTTCGCTCGTTTGTACTTCCTGCTCCCTCCGCAACTCGGCCGGTTGCAAGCCTTTAATAAGGTTTTGTACAGTGATTGCACCGCTGCCGACTTTGGCGAGCAGATCGTCAAGGGAATTGCAGCGCAGCTGCTTGAGAATCAAGCGGATATGCCCGCTTTTTATAATCTTCTTTAGAGATGTATCGTATTTTCGAATCTCTCTTTCACAGATTTCCCTGCCGAGCTTAAGGGCCTTTTCCTTTTCTTCGCGCCGCAGCCAGGAGCGTATCCTGGTTCTCGCCCGACTGGTTTTTACCAGATCCAACCAGCCTTGCCGGGGAATTTGCGTAGGCGAGGTCATAATTTCAACAATATCACCCGTCTGTATTTGGTATTTAAGAGGCACCTGGCGACCGTTGACCTTCGCCCCCACACAGTGATCACCGACTTCGGTGTGAATGGAGTAGGCGAAATCAATCGGGCAACTTCCCAGGCAAAACTCTTTCACTTCCCCGGTCGGAGTAAGGGCATAGACTTCCGGATCATACAACTCACCGATAACACTATCGAGAAACTCGCGAGGATCTTCGACCTCCTGGAGAGAAGCGACGAGCTTTTTCAGCTCACGGAAGAGCTTGGCATCATTTTTATTAATCTTTTGTCCTTCTTTGTAAGCCCAATGCGCCGCGACTCCTTCCTGCGCGACCCGGTCCATCTCTTCGGTGCGAATCTGGATCTCGATGAAATGATCCCGAGGACCGACGACCGTTGTATGCATCGATTGGTAGTTGTTGGCCTTGGGCACAGAAATAAAATCCTTTATCCGGCCAGGTACCGGGGACCAATCAGCGTGGATGGTGCCGAGCGACTCGTAGCATTCATTGACAGTACTGACAATTATCCGGAAAGCGACCTTGTCATAAACCCTTTCAAGGGGGATATTTTGGGCTATGAGCTTTTTGTAAATGGAGTAGAGATGCTTGGGACGACCAATGATGCGCAGGGGCTTTATCCCGTTCTGCTGCAGCTTTTCGTAGAGAATCTTTATGACTTCATCGACATATGCCTGCCGCTCGTCAAGGGAGCTTTCAAGTTTATTGGACAGTTCATAATGCTCTTCCGGGTAGAGGAATCTAAAGGCATGATCCTCAAGCTCCCTTTTCAACCAATCGATACCGAGACGGCTGGCCAAGGGGGCATACACATCCATTGTTTCCCTGGCAATGTCCAGCTGCTGCTCCCTGTCGACCATGTCAAGGAGAAACATATCCAGCAAGCGATCAATAAGTTTTACCAGCAAAACCCGGATATCGGAGGCCATGGCCAAAAGCATCTTTCGAAGATTTTCAGCTTGGCTGACGAGTTTTCCGCTGTAATGAACCTGGGTAATACGCGTTGAACCCTGGACTATCGCTGCGACATCCTTACCGAATTTTTCAGCAAGTTCGTCAACGGTAACGATCCCTTCTTTGCCACCCGCCCCCTCTTTCAGCACTCCATGGAGCAGGCCGGCGAGAATAGTGTCGAGATCAAGATGCATGGAGGCAAGGGTTGAAGCCACCTCCAGCAGATGAATGACATACAGTTCCCCGGAGAAATGGCGAATCCCCTTATGAACGCGGACGACAATTTCCCAGGCCTCGTCAATCCGAGTCAGATCAACGCCCTGCAAATATGTGGCCGCCAGGATTTTCAGGCCATGCGGATTTATTGTCGCTTCGTTTGCCATCGATAACCTATAAACTATTTCCCAAGTTCAGCCGTAATTTTCTCGTAAAGGTTTTTTACCGCCTCATCCGGGGTCATTTCTTCTATGACTCCATCCCGACGCCGCCTCACTTCCACCCTGCCACTTTTCGTGTAGCTGTTTCCAACCGTCAACCGGTAGGGAATGCCCAGCAAATCTGCGTCTTTAAATTTCAGGCCAGGCCGTTCATCACGATCATCGATAAGGACTTCAAGGCCCGCTGCCAGCATATCTGTGTAGAGTTTTTCAGCGACGGCGGTAAGCTGTTCGTCCTTGACTCCGAGATTTAAAACAATAACCGTACACGGCGCCAAAGGCACCGGGAAGATGATGCCATTGTCATCATGATTCTGTTCAATGGCGGCAGCCACAACCCGGCTGACGCCAATGCCGTAACACCCCATGACGAAATGCTTTTCCTGCCCATCGCTATCCTGAAAGGTAGCATTCATAGACTGGGAATAGCCGGTGCCAAGCTTGAAGACATGCCCTACTTCAATGCCTTCCGTTAAACTGAGTGAGCCACCGCATTCCGGACAAGGATCAGCGACCGTAATCTGTCGCAGATCGGCAATCGCCTGGGCCTGGAAATCACGACCAAGATTGACGTTTTGCAGGTGGAAGTTCTTTTCGTTGCCGCCGACGTAGAAATTTTGTATGGCCGCCACTTCCTGGTCGGCAACAACCCGTATGGAAATCCCCACCGGACCCAGATATCCGGTTGGTACACCGGTGGCATTAAAGACCTCCAGATCGTCGGCAATTACCACATCGGCAGCCCCGAGGAGATTCTTCAGTTTGACTTCTTCCACTTCCCGATCACCCCTGACCAGCACCGCCACCGGTTTTCCGTCTGCCATAAAGACCAAAGTCTTCACCAGCTTCTCCGGGCCGATGCCGAGAAATTCGCAGACCGCATCGACCTTGCGTTTACCCGGGGTTTCAACCCGTTTCAACTCGGCGAGTGGTTCCACGGCACTGCCGGGACGCAGTTTTACCGCCGCTTTTTCCATGTTGGCGGCGTATTCACAATTATTGCAAACAACGATGGTATCCTCGCCGGTTTTGGCAAGGACCATGAATTCATGGGAAAAACTTCCGCCAATCGCCCCGGAATCGGCCTGTACGGCGCGAAAATCCAGGCCGCAACGGGTGAAAATACGCTTATAGGCATCATACATTTTCCGGTAAGAAATCTCCGCCGCCGCATCGCTGACATCGAAGGAATAGGCATCCTTCATGATAAACTCTCGACCGCGCATAAGACCAAAGCGCGGGCGGATTTCGTCGCGAAATTTGGTCTGGATCTGATAGAGATTGATAGGAAGATCCCGGTAAGAGTGGAGTTCTTTTCTGGCAATATCGGTGATGACCTCCTCATGGGTCGGCCCTAGACACGATTCCCGTTCGTGTCGGTCGGTAAAACGCAGCAGCTCCGGCCCATATTTTTTATAACGGCCGGTTTCAACCCAGAGATCGGCGGGCTGCACCATCGGCATCAACAGCTCCTGGGCTCCGGCGCGGTTCATCTCCTCACGGACAATATTTTCAACCTTACGTATAGCCGCAAGCCCCATGGGCAGATAGGAATAAATGCCGGCAGTGAGCTTGCGAATAAAACCGGCTCGCAATAGCAGGATATGACTTACAACTTCGGCATCAGCAGGAACCTCTTTGAGAGTCGGCAGCAGCAACTGAGAATAACGCATAACTTTTTCCTGTATAATGTTGATAATATTCAGCATACCTTGCCGTTACGCGGTGACTCCGAGAAGGTCTTGGAAAGCAGCTTAGTTTTTAGCAGATTTCCGCTGTTTTTGCCCTTCTTCTTCCATCTTTTTCAACTCACCCATAAAAACCTCAAGCAACTCTTCTTCGGCAACTTTTTTCCAGATTTCGCCCTTTTTGAAAATAATCCCCGCGCCATCACCGCCGGCCACACCGATATCGGCGTGCTTGGCCTCTCCTGGGCCATTAACAACACAGCCCATAACGGCAATTTTCAAAGGGCTTTCCATGGTCTGGATGTATCTTTCAACCGCCTCGGCAATGCCAAAGAGATCGATTCGGGTTCTGCCGCAAGTAGGGCAAGAAATGAGTTCCGGCCCCCGTTCGCGAATCTTCAGGGAACGCAGCAGTTCAAACCCAACCCGAACTTCCTCGACCGGGTCGCGGGTGAGAGAAATGCGCAGGGTGTCACCGATGCCTGAGCTCAGCAAAATCCCCAGGGCGACACTTGATTTGACCGTTCCGGCAATGAGGCCGCCGGCTTCAGTAACACCAAGATGTAATGGGTAATCTGTGCGTTCTGCAAGCCGCTGATAAGCACTGATGGTAGTCAGAACATCTGAAGATTTGATAGAGATTTTAATTTTTTCAAACCCATGTTTCTCCAAAAGTCGGACATTACGCAGAGCACTTTCGATCAGAGCCTCGGTATTTTCAGGCGTCGGATAACCATATGCTTTAAGCAGGTCCTTTTCAATCGAACCACTGTTAACACCCACACGAATGGGAACTTTATGCAGTTTCGCAGCTGCCACAACTCGGGTCAGTTTATCTTCACCGCCAAGATTGCCTGGATTGATGCGAATGCCGTCGGCACCGTTTTCCATGGCAGCGATGGCCAGCCGAGAATCAAAATGAATGTCGCCGATCAAAGGGATGGAGATTTTTTCCTGAATGGAGCGGATAGCCGCGGCCGCATCGCTGTCGAGAACCGCAACACGAACAATATCGCATCCGGCCGCCTCGAGTCGCTTAATTTGAGCAACGGTTTGCTCGACATCACGAGTATCGGTATTGGTCATCGATTGCACGGAAAGAGCGCTTTCTCCGCCAATGGCCACCGCGCCAACTTGGATTTGTCTGGTTTTTCTCCTGGCAATCATATATTTACAGCTCATCCACAGTCGAAGGTTTGCGAGCTTCTGCCCCCTGGAAACAGAGATTTTTTCACCAGATTCAATTCAGCATCAGAACTTCTGACATAGAGCGGCACGCCCTGGGCCAAATCAAGGAAATGTCCCTTTTCAAGCAATTCCCCGGCAAGCATGCCAAGCGAAGCAGCTGAAGGCTCATGTAATCCGGCCGGAGCGATCATTGACTTCTCATGCAGCAAGGTGCGAAACACGTCCCCGTACACCCGAGCACCATCACCGATCAGCAAGACCGGTTCGTTTATAACAGCCGCGAGCCCCGCCGGAGACAGCACAACCGGATCGCTGACACGTTCGGTAAAGCCGTCGTCGTTACAGCGATAAAAGGCGGCATACACCTCCTTCTTACGAGCATCAAGCAGGCTGCAAATGAGCCGGTTTGTCACACATTTTGCGGCCAACGAATCTAAGGTAGAGACTCCAAGTAACACCTTGCCGGCCGCAGCAGCAAGGCCTTTGGCGGTTGCCATGCCGATGCGCAGACCGGTAAAACTGCCGGGGCCGAGGCTTATCCCTATGCCGCTAATATCCAGCCAAGCTACCCCTGACTCCTGCATAATCCAGTCAATGGCCGATAGTAGTCGTCGCGAATGGGTGATTTTGCCGGTAAGACTCAGCGCTGCCACCACTTCGCCGTTTTTTCGGGTTCCCGCAGTGAGAGCTACAGAACTGCATGGAGTAGAAGTGTCGATTGACAGGATAAGGAGTTTGTTCTGCTCCATCACTTAAATAATCGCACAATATCATTATAGAAGACAAATATCATGAGCATTCCAAGAAGCCCCATGCCAACTTGCTGGGCAACAATCTGTGCCCGCATATTCAGGGGCTTACGCCGCAATCCTTCGATGGTCAGAAACGCCAGATGACCTCCATCAAGAACGGGGATCGGTAGAAGATTAAGAAGTCCCAGATTGACGCTCAATAAGCACATGAAATAAATAAGATTAACCCATCCAGCCTTCATTTGTTCTCCGGCAATTTGGGCGATAAGAATTGGTCCGCCCATTTCCGAGGCCGGAACAACCTGCTGAATGATTTTCACAAAACCGACAGCGGTGAGGGAGATATACATCCAGGTTTGCAGGCAGGCATTTTCAAGAGCTGAATATAAAGAGCTCTCCTCCCAGGTCATGTCGTCGGCCTTTTTTATGCCGATCATAAAGCGTTGCTCAACCACTTCGCCAAACACATTTTTAACCGCATCTATCGCCGGAGTGACGGTAAGGTGAACATTTTCGTTTCCACGCTGCACGACAATAGCGAGAGGTTTGCCATCGCTGCTCTTAACTCCCTCAAGGACATCATCCCAAACAAGGGTCTCGCGCTCGTTAATTCTTAGAATTACATCATTTGCCAGCAAACCTGCCTTATCCGCCGGAGAGGCGTCATTGACCTTGCCAACACGGGTGGTATCAACGGAGGTCGGAATACCAAGGAAGGCAAAGACCAGAAAAAACAATACAATTGAGAAGAGAAGGTTGAAAATCGGTCCGGCAAAAACAATAAAAAATCTTTGCCATACCGGCTTATGGGCAAAGGAACCCTGCTTATCCACCTCAGGAATATCCTGCTCATCGGGATTTTCACCAAACATTTTGACAAAACCGCCAAGTGGAAAAGCGGAGATGACATACTCGGTCTCCCCGATTGTTTTGCCAACAATTTTCGGTCCAAAGCCCAATGAAAACTTCAAAACCCGCACGCCAAAAAGCTTGGCAAAGATAAAATGGCCAAATTCGTGGACAAAAATCAACAAACCGAGGACGAGAATAAATGACAAGATGGTATTCATGGCAGGATACTACGACAGGGAGACAATCTCCTGGCGAATTAATTTTTGATCTTAGTTAGTTAAAAAAGACTCTCTTGCACAAGTCGGCGGGCCACCCATCTGGCTTCACCATCGGCTTGCAGTATATCGGAAAGGCTGGTATCACTTCCTTCGTTTACAATAGCCATTGTCCTTGCAACTGTCTCAGCAATTTGCGGAAAACGTATCTCAGCGGCAAGGAATGCCTCAACCGCAACTTCGTTGGCAGCATTGAGAACAGCGGGGAGGACACCGCCCCTGCGGATAGCTGAAAAGGCCAACTGCAAGGCCGGAAAACTGTCGTTATCGGGCTCTTGGAACTGAAGATTGGCACATTGTGCCAGATTCAGAGATGGCAATTGCAGGGGGAGTCGTTGCGGATAGGAAAGTGCATAGGCTATCGGAATACGCATATCAGGAATGCCCAACTGCGCAAGAACCGAGCCGTCCTGATATTCCACCAGGGAATGGACAATTGATTGGGGATGGACAACCACCTCAATGGCTTCAACCTCAACATCGAAAAGCCATTTGGCTTCAATAACTTCGAGTCCCTTGTTCATGAGGGTGGCGGAGTCAATGGACACCTTTCTTCCCATAGTCCAATTCGGATGTTTGAGAGCATGCGCCCTGCTGACCATTTGCAACTGTTCCCTACTCATACCAAGGAAAGGTCCTCCAGAGGCAGTCAGGATGATTTTTTTCAGATCCTTTTTCTGCCCCGCTTCAAGTGCCTGGAAAATGGCTGAATGCTCTGAGTCAATGGGCAACAAACGGACCCCCTTTTTAAGCACCGCCGCCATGACTATTCTTCCAGCCATAACCAAGGTTTCCTTGTTGGCAAGACCAATATCCTTGCCGGCGGCGATTGCTGCTAGCGTCGGCAGCAACCCAGCCGCCCCAACCATTGCCGAAACGGTAATTTGTGCCTTTGGCAAAGTAGCGACGAGGTTGTTGCCTTCCTCACCAAAAACTATGCGAGTAGGGCAATCGTACGGTAATAACCCTGCAAGACCAGCTGCCCGCTGCTCATCACATACCGAGACCAGTTCCGGCTGAAACTCAATAATTTGCGCAGCCAGTAGCTGCACATTGGTTCCGGCGGCAAGAGCAACGATCTTGTAGTGTTCGAGAAACTGCCTGACTATAGCCAGGACATTGACGCCGATAGAGCCGGTTGAGCCGAGCAGAGATATGTGTTTCATCATACTCCCGTGAGGACCAGAAAATAATACAGCGCGGGGCCAACAAAGAGGAGTGAATCGACTCGATCTAAGATACCGCCATGACCGGCTAAACATTTGCCGGAATCTTTTGTACCAGTGCCCCGTTTAATAATCGATTCGGTAAGATCACCAACGATACCGACAAAGGACAACAATACCGAGGAACCTAAAAGAAATGGCCAGTTGATGGAAGGTAAAAAAAGCATTGCAAAAACAACACCTGCGGCAAGTCCGGCAAACACACCGCCGACCGCTCCCTCTACGGTTTTATTCGGGCTGACGTTGGGACAGAGTTTTCTTTTTCCGATGGCTTTTCCGACAAAATAGGCCCCGCTGTCGGACCCGGAAGTTATGGCAGTTCCAACTATCAGCCAAGCACTGCCATCCGGCAGAAATCGTAGCAATACCAGATGGGCGCCAAGCAATCCTATATAAAAAATGCCGAAAACCAGGTGACAAAAAAAATTGAATTTATCCTCAATATCCTTATAACGATATAGAATATAGCTTATGATCACGAGAAAGGAAAGGAGGAGAGCGGGAGAAAGAGTTGCCCGTTCGGGATGGAGACAGACGATTGCTATTGGTGCGGCTAAACAGATGTTGAGAAACCAACGTTCAAGAAGCGAGGCGTTGCGTGAATCGACCATTCGCAGGTATTCGTCGGCGGCTAACAAAACAATCACTACCGCAACGAGGCAAAACAACAGTGGCGATCCCTTCGCCAACAAGAGCAGCCATAAACCAGCGATGAGGAGCCCGGGAACTACACGCTTTTTCATTTTTTATTCTGTATACAGTTGATCCCCGGTGCGCCCGAAACGTCTCTCTCGCACCTGATAATCGGTCAGTGCCTGCAAGAACACTGCTTTGCGGAAGTCAGGCCACATGACATCGGTAAAATAGATCTCGGCATATGACACCTGCCAGAGCAAAAAATTTGACAACCGCGATTCTCCCCCAGTTCGGATGAGGAGATCGGGGTCAGGCATTCCGGCTGTATCAAGATTTGCAGCAAGAATTACATCGGATATTGCCGCAGGATCGAGTTTTCCCTCAAGGCATAGACGACTGATCTTTTGTGCCGCTCTCACCAGTTCATCGCGACCGCCATAACTTAATGCGAGATTAAGAGTAAGTTTGGAGTTGCCGGAGGTTTCGGAAATCGCCTTTTCAAGAGAAGCCCGCACTGCCTCAGGCAATCGCTCTCGGTCACCAATGGAGACAAGCCGGATAGCATTTTTTTGCATGCGGGGTAATTCTGAGTCGAGATACCGTTTGAGGATAGACATCAACCCGCTCACCTCCTGCGCTGGCCTTTGCCAATTCTCAGAAGAAAACGCGTACAGCGTCAAATACTTGATGCCAAATTCTCGACAGGCCTCAACAATGTCACTCACCGAATCGGCACCGACCTTGTGTCCATAAAGCCTGGGCTTTTTCCTCTTCTTTGCCCACCTGCCATTTCCGTCCATAATAATGGCAACGTGACGGGGAAGACGCTCTAAATCAAGGGTGGTAAAAGACATAGTTGATCCAAAAAAGCAGTAAATAAACAACCGACTGAGACTGCAATGGCCGACGTCTCAAGCCTTGGCAAGGAAGACGAAGAAGTTATCCCGCGACTGCTCCCTAAACTTCCATT
>JAABQY010000296.1 GCA_011391225.1 Desulfobulbaceae bacterium
TCAGGTACCACCTCGATACATCTCCAGGTGCGATCCGAGATGCCATCGCCTTTGATCAGAACTACCGCCAATTCGGCCAGGGTTTGCCCGACCTGCCGAAAGATTACCGGGAGGATTCCGACAAAGATTACATCCAGGCCTTCCAGGTGGTTTCGGCCCCGGGCACCAGATTCTTTTCCTTCATCAAGGACTATGATGCAAATCTGGCCTATGTACGGATCAGAATGCCTTCAGGAAAGGATGAGGTGGTTTCGATTGTCGTCCATCGCTGGCATGACGACGTGCTCGGGCGGCTGGACGAGGAGGTCAAGCTCAACGCCGACAAGGACGAGGCGGATTTTTTCCGGAACACCATGATCGGCTGTTATCCCAACTACTTTTTTGTGGTCGATCTCGCTGATCTGCCAAAGTTCCTTGAGATGCTCTATACCTATGACGGCAGCGATGAGGCGGTGAAGGATCTGCTCACGTTTGGTGTCAACCGGGCCCGTGATGATTTCTGGAACCATTACGACTGGTTCCAGCAACGATTTAACCAGGAGCACAAGCATCTCGGCGGCCGTCTCGACCTCAACCGCTACCACCATCTGGCGGTAGCCAATAGACGCTGAGCAGGGTCAAGGTAAAGCCCAGGAAAAATGAAGCTGCAAGTCCCACCTGAAAATGCGCACCACGATGATACCTGCTTTTCCTGCACTCAGGGATTCATTTCATAGGTGTCTTTCATAGGGGCAACGTACGTTTCATAGACATAGGCAAATCGCTTTGTATCAACCACCGGCCGCTTAAGCATCCGCCTGCAGATCTGCGCCTGGATAAGGGTGGTCGAGCCTTTGGTATACAGCTGTATAGCGAATTTTGAGAAATCGCGGATCATGATATCGAAGATCTGGTCGATCAAGG
Organism: Desulfobulbaceae bacterium; assembly: GCA_011391225.1. GTDB lineage: Bacteria > Desulfobacterota > Desulfobulbia > Desulfobulbales > Desulfocapsaceae > Desulforhopalus_A. The sequence continues at coordinate 904 of JAABQY010000296.1, forward strand.
CATCGTCAATGCCCAGCAGTTTGGCATTTTCGAGGATCAGTTGGCCGTAGACGACCAGGGTAAAAAGTTCGCCCAGGTTAAGGAGAAAATCGAAATCCTTGATCTGTTCCTTGCTTGGCCTGCCGATCACCAGCAGCAGCTTCAACAGGCGGATCTGCTTTTTGAAGACCTTGACATTCGGCAAACCGACTTGCCGGTAAATCCGTCGATAATCATGAAAACGGGTCTTGCCGAGTCCCTTGGTTGCACCCTGCTTGAAAAGAAAATCATCGTTGCTTGGCGCCGTCATTCGCGGAGTATCGGCGTACTTCCCCGGTTTGAAGAAATAATTGGCCATGAATTTAATGATAAGGGCCATGTTGACATGCACCGTCCCCTCAAGTTTCGGCAGGCCGCGAATGTCTCGTGCCGCCATCTCGAAATACATATCCTTTTCAAAACCCTTGGCGGCGATGACATCCCACAGGGCATTGATCACTTCTTCGCCCTGCGTCGTCACCTTCATTTTTACCATCGGCGTAAAGAGCAGATAACGGCGGTCATCAGGGCCTGCAGCCCGCATATAATCGACGGCCCGCAGGGCAAAGAGCTTCATCGCCGCAAGGCGGGCATAGGCGTCGGTGAACAGCTGCTGGACATGGACAAAGTCGGTGACATAGTGGTCAAAAAGGCGGCGGCTGCCCGCATGATTTATCGCCTCGTAGTAAGCGTGGGTGCAGATACCGATTGAGGCCCAGCCAAGGTTAAACTTGCCGACATTGACGGTATTCAGCGCCATATCCCAGGCATCGCGGCCGCGGGCGAGGATGTCTTGCTCATTTATCGGATAATCTTTCAACCGGTATTCGGCCACGTAGTTCTGCGAATTAATGACGTTTTTCACAAGTTCGTACTTCTCGTGCTGCGAATTGGCGACGAAAAAAACATAGTCGCCGGACTCGGCAAATTTTCCGAAGGTCGACACCAGTGCCGCCTTATTGGCGTTGCCGATATAATACTTACCGCCGTTGGCCAGGTAGCTGCCGTCCTCTTGCTGAACCAGATCCATGTCGCTGGCGTAGATGTCCGCCCCGTGTTCCTTTTCCGACAGACCAAAGGCAAAGATTTCTCCATCTTGCAACAACTCGCCGGTACGCATTTTCACCGCCTCGTTGCTGCCCATCCAGATCGGCCCGAGACCGAGAATGGTTACCTGCCAGGTATACCAATAGCTGAGTCCATAAAACCCCAGAACCTCATTGATCGCGCAGTTTCTTGCGGTATCCCAGCGACAACCCTCGGCGCCGTAGCCCTTTTGGGTGAGGAAGGTTGCGAAGAGCTTTTCCTTTTTTGAGAATTCAAGGAAATCGGCATACCATACCCGTTCATGATCATCTTCCTTGAGCCGTGTCTTGCCTTTTTGTTCAAAAAATTCGATGGTTTTCTTTACCAGTGTTCGGGAAGTTGCATCGAGGTCCGGATAAGCAACGGTTTTCGGATTGAGAAGCAATTGCCTGGTTGCCTCAATGGCCGTATACCCGGTTCCTTGGTGTTTTTGAAGATTGTTTCCCC
>JAABQY010000297.1 GCA_011391225.1 Desulfobulbaceae bacterium
TAGTCGACGATGGGCCGGCAAAAACCTTTGTGTTCATTGACGCCGGGCAGCACTGGGCAAATCTTTTTGTCGTTGTTGATGGGCTGACGGCGCTCATACGATCCCTCGGCGTACCCATACAAGCGGTGGCGCAAGAAGGCAAGCACAACCTGGCTTTTTTAGCCGCTGTCCAGCAGACATTGTTGGCTAGCCGCCTTTTGGATATGAGCACTCCAAACTATAACGTGTATCTGGCCGGCTTGACCGCCGAGCTTATAGATCCGGCATTTTTATCGGAAAAGCTCGGTGGCGTTGAGGTTATTCGATATCAGCTGCCGGTAAACATGCAACCGGAGATCGAGAGCCGCTACCGACCGGAGGTGATGGATAGAGTTCTTGCAACCGCTTTAAAAGGTGGTACAAAGAGCGGAAGCTTCAATTTCCGCAAGGATGAGTTGAAAAAGCGAAAATCCTCCCGGGAATTTCGCTCTTTGATACTTAAGTTTGCGTTACCGATGCTGCTGGTGCTGATGGCGGTTGCTGGGTATTGGGCGAACGACTACAGAATATTGCTGGCCCGACAAGAGTCCTTACGGAGTCAGATAGCCGTTGTTTTTAAAGCCACTCTGCCGGGAGTCGAGAGGATAGTCAATCCTGTCCAACAGTTACAAGTCATAAATAAGCAGATAAGGGCAACATATAAGCCCGGCGGGGATAGTGGGGCAGGGCATACCATCATCGACCTTCTTACTGAACTTTCTCTTCGCATTTCTGCAGCGTATAAGGTGAGGGTTCTTCGTTTAGTGGCGGATGCCGATACCTTAAGGGTCAGGGCTGTGACCGGAGATTTTAATACTGTCGATAATACTCAGAAAGAATTGGAAAAATCGAACTTTTTCAAAAATGTTGTGATCACCTCTGCCACCCAGTCTATGCAGGGTGATGAGGTGAATTTCGAGCTTAAATTGGAACTCACACGGGAATAGAAAGTTTATGCCTGCTTGGTTAAACCATAACATCTTCAAGCTTGTCCGTGAGAAATCGGGGATTGCCCAACTCAGTACCCGGGAGCAATGGGTGGTGTGGGGTGGGGTGATTTTCATTGTTTGTTTTACGGTACTTCAGCTGGCAATCATGCCATTTTTTGAATCCCGAGGGAAACTCCAGGAATCTATCACCAGAAAAATACAGGAATTAGTAACCATCAAGGAGCTGCAACAAGATTACCAGACATTGAAAAGCGCAGAGGGAACAATTAAGGAAAGGATAACGCAACGCCCTGGCGATTTTACCCTGTTTACCTTTTTGGACCAGCAGGCTGAAAAAGCCAAGGTGAAAAAGCAGATCAACTACATGAAACCATCAAAGGCTGAAGGGGATGCAAATTTTAATGAAACGATGGTGGAGATGAAGTTGCAGCAGATCACCCTCGAAGCCCTTGTGGGGTATTTGCGATTGGTGGAGTCGGAAAAAAATGTTGTTTTTATCCGGCGGATATCCATTCAGGAAAGTGGTAACGAGAAAGGGTATCTCGACGCAATTCTGCAAATAGTGACGTTTGAGAAAAAGGAATAGATATGGTCCGAGCCATCTTTTCTTTTCGAACATTGTTTTATCTTCTCTACGCTGTTGTCCTTACCGCCGTTCTTCTCTTTATTCGTTTTCCGACAGATAAATTTAAGCTGTACTGCGAAAAGCGTATTGAACATGTGTTGCCCCCGGATAGCTCGTGCAGTATTGAGAGCATAGTTTACCATTTTCCCGTGTCGGTGATTGCTACCAATGTACAAATTACCGAGGTTGTCGATGGCAGACAATCTCAGCTGCAGATCAGTCGCCTGGTCGTCTCCCCTGATTTCTCAAACATTCTCAGGGCATTTGCTCTCAGTGGCGAACTCTATAAAGGAAGTTTTACGCTGAAAGTGACTCTTGATGTGCCGGCAAAAAGATTTCAGCTCAGCGATGTCCATATCAAGGGTTTCGATATGGAAAAATGGGCGAACGATTTTGGCCTACTTGACAGGAAAGTTTCAGGTATTGTTGGTTTTACCGGTAATTATCAGGGAAATTATGCTAGCCTTCCGGATGGCGAGGGAAAGGGCAAACTCGTAGTCACAGATGGCAGCATGGAGCTTTTGCAGCCAGTTCTTTCGCTTTCGAGCTTCGAATTTGAGAAGATTGTCGTTGATATGACCCATGAAAAGGGAGTCCTCGGGTTTACCGCTGGAGAAGTTTTGGGAAAACAACTCACTGCAGAGTTTAACGGGGAAATGAAGACAACAACACCTCTTGTCAACAGCAATATCCTCCTCAGCGGTCATCTTACCCCCAAGGAAGGGTTTTTAGCAGCGCACCCTTCGGAGCAATATG
>JAABQY010000298.1 GCA_011391225.1 Desulfobulbaceae bacterium
ACGTCGCTGGCGGATTTTTCCAGGATCATTGCGGCGGCGGCGGCGACGTCGGTCTTATCCATCGGCACCACGATATCGTAGAGGCTGGATGCCCAAGGGTCTTCGCCTCTATTGAGCATCTTCAGCCAGGCGGCGAGATCTTCGTCCTGCTGACGGATCTGCTGCAGGGCATTTTTTTCGGCTAGCCCCTCACGCTGTATGGCCTCATTGATACGAAACTTGAGTTCGGCGACCAGGCAGACCCGCAGCACATGGCTGATCTTGTCGGGAATGAGAAAACTGATCGGGCCGGTAATAAGCATCTGGTCTTTGGTCATGAGGCTCGCCAGGGCCAAACGCAGATGGGCCACCGAGCGCTCTTTTTCATGGGTGAAACGGTTAAAAACCGAGGCCTTGGCGGAAAAGGCGCCGAGGATTTTACCTTCACTCATTCCCGAACTTGCCACCGCTCCGGCAACAATCTTCTTAAGATCGAGGGTTTGGTAAGCGGATGTGGCGGAGAGTTCCTTGATAACCGCTGATTTGTTGCTGAAAGCTGCTCCGACTATTGTTATGACAGACATAGAATCTCCTTTTTAGACTGGCTCTCTGTATTCAGTATAACAAGCTCAAGAAATATAGCACACATTGGTGAGTGGGCACTGGTTTTCTTCAGATTTCTTGTGGGCCGTATCGTGCACCGCGCAGATGGCCTTTTCCATGGTCGAGTAGATATGGTCCCGGCCGATCTTTTCGATCAAATGGGTTCGTTCAAGCACCGCCATAACCGTTTCGTTGACACCGCTGAAGGAAATATCCATTCCGGCACTGCGCACTGTCGATACGACCAGGGAGAGGACTTCTTCGCCGGAGGCATCAATGTCATTCATGCCGTTGGCGACAATGACGATATGTTTCAGGCTTTTCTTGTTCGCCATCCTGTCGGTTATCTTGTCTTCAAGGTAACTGGCGTTGGCAAAGAACAGCGGCCCTTCGAAGCGGATCATATCGATATATTGGCATTCCTTCAAGCCATGGAGGACGGAATTTTTAAGGGATTCGTCATCATGCCGCGAAAGGGTCGAGACATTGGGGCGCATGCTTTTGTAAAGAAAGACCGCAAGCGACAGAAAAACGCCGATCATGATACCTTTGTCGAGATGCGGGGCAAACGCCAGGGTCATGAGAAAGGAAAAGACCGAGATGGCGCCGTCATATTTTTTGGCATGCCAGGCATGAATAAAACCGGAAGCGTTGATCAGGCCGATGACCGCCATCATGATGACTGCCGCCAAGACCGATTGGGGCAGATGGTAGAGTAATGGGGTGAAGAACAGCAGCACCAGACCGACGGTAATGCTGGTGAAAAGGCTGGACATGCCGCTGACCGCCCCGGCCTGGAGGTTGACCGCCGAACGGGAAAAGGAGCCGGAACCGGGATAAGCGTTGGTCATTGAGCCGATGATGTTGGCAAGACCCTGGCCGATGAGTTCCTGATTGGGGTCAAGGCGCTGTCCGGTTTTTGCCGCCATGGCCTTGGCGATGGAGATGGCCTCCATAAAGCCGAGCAGGGAAATAATAATAGCGCTTGCCAGGAGATGGGAAATAGCCCGCATGTCAAGCGGCGGCATGGAAAAAGACGGCAACCCCTTGGGAATCTCGCCGACGACGGCACCACCGCCCATCATGACCAATTCCTCGGTTTTCAGGGCCTTATTGCCGATTTTCAATCGCCAGGTGCGGCCGTCATCTTTTGCCCCGGCAGGAACCTCTCCGGCGGCATAGAAAGTAATTTTGCCACTTTCCGAAGCGACACCTTGTAACAGAACATCGCGCAATTCCTTGCGAAATTGTGCACCTTTGCCGCTCAACTCCTCCAGACCGAACTGGATGGTTTTAACCTCGTGCTCGGCCTTCAGTACCGCCATGGTATCATGGGCTTTTTTCGCCTCATCAAGGACTTTGCCAGCTTCTGTCTGTTTTTTGTCCAGTTCCGGTTTGGCCTTCATTGTGGCATTGAATCCGGCTATCAAATCCCGGGTCTTGGCGGACTGGATGGTGGCAATATCCGCCTTGGTGTCATATTGGAAGCCGATGGCCCATGAAATGACCGTGGTCAGGGCCACCGCTACCAGAACGTTCGGCACTTTCGGGGCTATTTTTTTTAAAACGAACATGAGGATGAAGGCGCTGATGCCGATGATAAAGCTCGGCCAGTGGGTGTAATGCACCGCACTCTTGCAGACCTCAATGATGGTTTCATAATGGTGTTCCTTGCCGTCGACATAGACGCCGAACATCTTTTCCAGCTGCGAGGTGGCAATGATGATCGCCCCG
>JAABQY010000299.1 GCA_011391225.1 Desulfobulbaceae bacterium
CAACGATGCACTACGCAAAGCCAAAGAGCTGAGCAAACACGAGTTGGCCCAGCTTACCGGTGGTCTTAACCTGCCTGGCCTCTCTAACTTCATGCAACAATAGATTGCCATGCAGGTCATACCCCCGGCTCTCGAAAAACTCATCGATAATCTTTCCCGTCTTCCCGGTATCGGCCGAAAGACCGCAACCAGATTGGCCCTGAATATCCTCCGCAAGCCACAGGCCCTGGCAAAAGATCTTGCCGATTCCCTTGCCGTCCTGCACGATTCCATTCAGCTCTGTTCCTGTTGCTTTTCCTTTTCCGACAAAGATCCCTGTGCTATCTGCGCCGACCCGCGTCGTCAGGCCGATACTCTTTGCGTAGTCGAGCAATCCGGCGACCTCCTGGCTATTGAAAAAACCGATTCATTCAGAGGGCATTACCACATTCTTCATGGTGTCATTTCGCCAATGGACGGCATTGGGCCAGAGGAAATTAAAATCAAAGAACTGCAGGCTCGCATCCAAAACGGCACAATCAAAGAGGTCATCATCGCTACCAGTTCTACTGTACCCGGAGAAGTAACTGCATCGTATCTTATTGATATCCTGGAACATGCTCCGATCCGTTTAACCCGTCTGGCCTGTGGCATTCCTATGGGCATGGATATTAAGTATGCCGACAGGTACACCCTGGCAAAAGCCATTCAGTCCCGATCACTTGCCAAATAACCGCCGCCTATTGGAGAAGTAATTTGACCGTGAAAAATCCAAGAAAAAAGGTCGGTTCACTGCCTCTTTTTCCCCATTTCCGGTTAAAAAAATGTTGCGCGGCCCGTTCAATCATGTTAATAAATGGCTCTTGCCAAGCCCGGGGAGACCGCTGAAGCGGATTTGACGGTTTCAGGCGAAAATTAGTTATCCCAGGCGCGTAGCTCAGTGGGAGAGCGCCACCTTGACGTGGTGGATGTCGTGGGTTCAATCCCCTCCGCGCCTACCAAGATAAAAGGCTAAAGTAAGAACTCCTTTCTCAAGGTGTTAATTCTTTAGCCTTTATTTTTATATACAAACACCTCATGACTGATATAACCGTCACCCTATCCGAAGGAGAATCCATCACTGTGGCCGCAGGGACCACCGTGCAAGAGGCCCTGGCCTCTCTCCTCTCGAATAAGCAACGAAAGCAGACAGTTGCAGCTAGGATAGGTGATGTCGTAGCCGATTACACCACCCCTCTCCACACAGATACGTTACTTTCCCCGATACAACAGGATGATGCTGCGGCGCTGGATATCCTACGCCACAGCACTGCACACATAATGGCCCTTGCAGTGCGTGAACTCTTCGGCCAGGATGTTAAGATTGCCATCGGGCCATCGATTGACAACGGTTTCTATTATGATTTCCTGCGCAGCGAGCCATTCAGCCCTGAAGACTTCGAGGTGATCGAAGCAAAAATGGAAGAGTTGGTGCGCCGTGCCCTGCCGTTTCAGCGAACAGAAATGACCAGCAGCGAAGCCCTCAAGAAGTTTGCCGCCGGTCAGGAAAAATTCAAGGTAGAACTCATTGAGGATCTGCAAACCGACATTGTCTCCTTGTACCATGTCGGCGAATTCACTGATCTTTGTCGCGGGCCGCATCTGCCCAATACGTCGTTCATCAAGTCATTCAAGCTTTTGCGCGTGGCCGGAGCCTATTGGCGCGGAGATGAAACCCGTGATGTTCTGCAACGCATTTACGGAACCGCTTTTTTCGACAAAAAGGATCTGAAGAAATATCTCAACGATCTGGAAGAAGCGAAAAAACGCGACCATCGCAAACTCGGCAAAGAGCTTGAGCTCTTCACCATCAGGGATGAAATCGGGCCGGGCCTTATTCTCTGGCAGCCAAAAGGCGCTCAACTCCGCCGCTTGATTGAAGATTTTTGGAAAGACGAGCATTATCGTCACGATTACCAACTGCTCTACACTCCGCATATCGCTCGGCAGGATCTTTGGAAAACCTCGGGGCATCTCGATTTTTACAGCGAGAACATGTACTCCTCGATGGATATCGACGAGGTGAAGTACCAGCTCAAACCGATGAACTGCCCCTTCCATATCGGGGTTTTCAACACCGACAAGCGCAGCTATCGAGAATTGCCCATACGCTGGTGTGAACTGGGCACAGTGTATCGCTATGAACGTGCCGGCGCTTTGCACGGACTTCTCAGAGTCCGAGGTTTCACCCAGGACGATGCGCACATTTTTTGCCGTCCTGATCAGCTTGAAGGTGAAATCGTCAATATTCTTGATCTCAACCTACATATTCTCAGGTCCTTCGGCTT
>JAABQY010000300.1 GCA_011391225.1 Desulfobulbaceae bacterium
CTTCCCCTGGATAATGGGGGTGGATTGGTTTGAGATGGGCAAGGAGGATTCATCGGTAAGAAAAATGTAATTGCTGCCAGTTACATTGCCGCCTTTGTATACAAAACAAAGGGACTGCAATGGTTTGGAGCGACAAAGCGGAAGTTTATCGAGGCAGAAAACCTCGGGAGTCAACGTTGTGGCAATTGCTCGATAATCACTTTGATGATTTTGATTGTCGCTAAGACGATCTCTTTTCCCGTGAATATGGCTTCTTCCATCCGGTAATTTCCCATATAGTTCGGAATACGTCGTTCAATTTGGCAGCCATTTGCATGACAATGTCCTTTTCCCCGTTCCGCATCGCCAAAAGTGCCGGAACCATTTCTCCACAGCTGCCGGCAGTGCTAGGCGCGTAGCCCTGTATAGAACCTAAAGAAGACACGAATGTTCAACATCAATGACAGAAAGATTGTTGAGGAGCACTTCCAGGACAATTTCTTGACGGAGTGTAAGGTCCATGAATTCTACCCCGATCTCTAATTCGAATTTTTCGGTAAGATCCGGATGACCGCTGTTTATTTCCCAGACCTTATGAACCGTAAGGTGCTTGATATATATACCTTTGGCATCAATGATATCCATCGACCAAATGGACGGAAAGGTATGAGGATAAAGGCAACCGAAGGAGAGGCCATCCCTGCTGATGTCCAAAATTTTTCCTGCACCACGACCGGTGATGACGATGAGGTTCATTTCGCCGTCACTGCGATCACTTTTTCTTCGTTCTCTGAAAAACGCGGGAGCAAGAGCTTCCTGGGTCATGAGCTGGTTCATTTTTCCCTCCTCAATGTATCAATGACTTAATACTGCTTCCTGCAACTCAATACCGGCTATCGTCAGTCCTGTTACATAAAGATTGATGTCATAGTACATCTCGAACCATTTAGAAACGTATACCACAATGTGGTGCTATAAATCTAAGAGATGGCTATGCATTGTCAAGAGGACTAAGGAGGAATATCAATGCCGCCAGAAGACGTGCAATCGACACATGATTTGATCAGTGGTCAGGAAAGCATCTTGGGTTCAAGAATAATCCATGCTGCATCATTTTTTTTGGAATATTTTTGACTTATAAAATCTCCACAATGCTCCATTTCGGGTATGATTTTTGGTGATGATCAAGATCAAAACGATCAGGAATAGTCTAAACTCGTAGGGCTCGCCAGCCCATTCTCATTGGCAATGGAAATCTCTGTCGGCTCTGCACGATAGTACTGTGGTATCAAGCCAAAGTGTAGCCGATGAGCGCCTTGTCGGCACCGGTGAAAGATTTGCCGTGGACCTACCCTTTTACGTGCAAAAACTTATATTATAAGTTAAAAATATAAGCATGAAACAAATCGAATGGAAAAATATAGTTCTCCGGCAGCTTCGGAAAATCGAGACTAAAGAAGACCGCGACGATATCTACGAAGCTGTCGGCAAGCTGGCTCGGTTTCCCGATTGCGACAACATCAAATACATCGTGAATTCCGATAGCTTCTACCGTTTACGGGTGAAAAACTGGAGAGTGATCTTCTCTAGTCGGCTTGAAATCATCACTATCGAAGAGGTTAAAAGGCGAAATGAGCGCACATACAGATAAGGTTCAGATAATCAAACAGAACGGCGTACCGGCTTTTGCCGTCATCCCCTATGCGGACTATCTGGCCCTGACTGGTGAGGGCGACGCCGATGAGGCGACAATTCCTCACGAAGTTGTCAGCCTGGCCATAAAGAACGGCTGGAACCTGGTCAAGGCCTGGCGCAAGCACTTGGGCATCAGCCAGAAGGAACTTGCCGCCAGGGCCGGAGTGAGCCAGCCCGCCCTATCACAGATGGAGAACAGCGACAACCCGCGCAGCGCCACCCTTGAAAAACTGGCCAAGGCGATGGGGTTGAGCGTCCATCAACTGACCGATTGAAGAGGAGATCAGGCGTCCTGGCCTGACAGCTCGATTTCTAAACTACGACCACTATTTCCCATCGACCTCCGTGGGGAATACTTTTCACTCCATTCCCATAATACCATTTGCCCTATACTCTCTTGTCAAGCGTTGAGGTTGGCAGGGTTCATCGCCGACTGTGGCTCATTGAGTCGGCGAGCCTGTTTTTCGCTTCGCTGTCCTAAAGATCATCGGGAATAAACATTATCACGCCTTGCAGCTTCCTGGAAAATTCAAGATGGCTGTATCGGGATGTAAGCTCTGCTGTGCTGAATCATGGGTAAGAGA
>JAABQY010000301.1 GCA_011391225.1 Desulfobulbaceae bacterium
ATGTTATTTTTTTACAACGGCTTAATGGAAAACTCTAGGCTGTCCCCCGGGCAGTTGGCTGAGCATCAATTTTTTACTTAAAAAACTGCAGCAAAGCATGCAGCGTAGTCAGGGGATGCGGCGGACAACCGGGGATATACAGATCGACAGGAACAATGGCGCCGAGATCGCCGACAATTTCCGGGCTGCCGTAGAACGGCCCGCCGGAGATGGAACAGGCGCCGCTGGCGATGACCACCTTCGGAGCCGGAACAGCGTCGTAGGTGGCAATGAGTGCGGCTTTCATGTTTTTCGAAATCGGTCCGGTGACGTGTATTCCGTCGGCATGACGGGGCGACGCCACGAAGTCAATGCCGAAGCGGGCAAGGTCGAAAAACGGTGTATTAAGAACGTTAGTGTCCGCTTCGCAGGAGTTGCAGCCGGCCGCCGACACCTGACGCAACTGAAGAGACCTGCCGAACAGTTTTTTAAAATGTTTTTTTGAATGTTCGGCAAGAGCAGGCAGAGAGCCGTCCGAAACCAGTGCTTCCCGGCTACTTGTCCCCATGCCGAAATCCTGACTAAAGGTGACGAAGGCTCCATCCGCAACATTTTCGCAGCGCCCGCAGAAGGTGCACTTGCCGAGATCGATCTTTCGCTCCTCGCACAGAATAGCATCCTGCGGGCAGATTGCCGCGCACTGCTTGACTGTTGCTGGATCACAATCGCTGTTTATCTTCGGCAGGCCCCGGTATCGCTTATAAAGGTTGATCGGTTCTTTCGGATACTTGGTGGTTCTGCAGCCCTGCTCTAATCGGTTCCTGATGATTTTCAACATATTCTCTACCTTGGTTGTCGGGCCGGCTCCTAAAGATCGAAGCCGCAATAAGAAAGATTAAAGCTTTTATTACAAAGCGGAAAATCGGAAATCTCCTGATTTCTAAGCGACATGGCCAACCCGGTCCAATTGTGAAACGAGGGGTCTTTGATTTTGTACCGTTCAATCCTGCCGGACTTATCGGTCAAAAGGCAGTGCGAAACTTCCCCGCGCCACCCTTCGTTTATGGTCACCACAAAAGATTCCGGCTCAAGGGTCAATTCACTCATGGTCATTTTCGCACAGGCCTCGCCGGCCCGGTTCAAAAGGATGCGGATGATATGCATAGAGTGGATGATTTCCTCCCGCCGCACCGTTGCACGGCTGTAGACATCACCGTTCACCATCTCGTTGCGGTTGGCATGGAGAGACCCGTAGGCCTCGGTCGGAAAAGCGACGCGCGCGTCATATTCGATGCCGGAGGCCCGACCGCTGTAGCCAACCAGGCCAAGATCCTCGGCCATCTTTTTCGAGACCGTACCGGTATTTTCAAACCGGGCCTGTACCGTATGGGCGGAGAAGAGGAGGTCACAGACATGGCTGATCTCCGGCTCTAGCTCCTTCAACTTGTCCTCAATCATTTTCACCTGTTCCTCTCCCATCAGCTGTGAAATTCCACCGGGGAGCACCAGACTCTTGCCAAATCTGTTACCCGAGAGAACCTGCAGAAGATTGAGGAATTCGCCGCGCAAGCGACCGAAATAGGCGGCGGGGGGATTAAAAGCGACGTCACCACTCAAGGCCCCCAAATCGCCAATATGGTTGGACAAACGCTCAAGCTCCAGGGCAATCGACCGAACAATCTGTGCGCCGGGGTCAACTGACAGGCCTGCCAGGGCCTCAATAGCCTGGCAACAACAAAGATTGTGGCCGATACTGGTATCCCCGGCAATCCCTTCACAGAGAATCGGCAAACGTTTCATCGGCACCTGGGTGAGCATCTTCTCGATGCCGCGATGCTGATAGCCAAGCTGGATCTCCAGAGAAAACACCTCCTCCCCGGCACATTGGAAACGAAAATGGCCTGGTTCGATAATTCCGGCATGTACGGGGCCTACGGCTACCTCGTGTATGCCCTCGCCATCGACTTGGAAATACTGGTAATTACCGGGGATATCCTCCTCGTAGTTGTTACCGAAGACATCAGCAACCTGACGATAGTTGGCATGGTAGCGAACCATCTTCAGCCACGGATGATGCAGCGGGGTAATACCGTACTGTTCAGCGATCTCCCGCTCGAACATATGGAATTTCTCACTGGACGATGCCGTAAGTGACGGAAAGTTCGCACCAACTTCGGTTGAGAGCACATACAGTTTGCTATTCCGTACCACTGCCAGAAGGATATTCCGGCCATCCTCGACGTAGGCAAAAAACTGAACAATGAAAC
>JAABQY010000302.1 GCA_011391225.1 Desulfobulbaceae bacterium
CTGCTCCCTAAACTTCCATTACTTCTTTTTCTTTTGCAGCCGTTGCGTCATCAATTTTCTTGATATACGCATCTGTCTCGTTCTGTGCCTCTTCTTGAAATCTGAAGAGATCGTCTTCGGAAATTTGTTTATCTTTTTTCTGCTTTTTCAGAATGTCGATGGCCTCTCGACGAAGATTGCGACCTGCCACTCGAAATTCTTCGGCAACTTTTTTCACTGCTTTCACCAACTCTTTGCGGCGTTCCTGAGTCAATTGCGGAATATTCAAACGAACCAGCTTGCCATCACCGATGGGGTTAAGACCGATGTCCGACTTAAGGATGGCTTTTTCTATGGCCGGCAACAACTGCGGATCCCACGGTTGAATGACAATGAGTCGACTCTCGGGAATAGTAAGACTGCCCACCTGGCTAAGAGACATGGAACTCCCGTAGGCATCCACATGTATTCCATCAAGAATGGCAAGAGAAGCCCTTCCTGTACGTACTTTTGACAATTCTTTTTTAAAGGAATCTAGACTCTTATCCATCTTGTCAGCCATTTCAAAAATCACATCACTCATGGGAGTATCCTTTGTTCAGAATAATTCTCAGTCATGCTATCATGCGGTGATCAGAGTGCCGACATTCTCACCTAAGGCGGCACGCTTGATATTGCCGGGAACGCCCATATTTAAGACCATAATAGGGAGGTTATCTTCCTTGGCCAGTGCAATCCCAGCGGCGTCCATGACCCGCAATCCCTTTTGTAAAACATCATCATAGGTGAGATGATCAAATTTGACAGCGTTTTTGTCGAGAAACGGATCGCGGTCATATACCCCATCCACTTTTGTCGCCTTGATAACAATTTCCGCATCGATCTCCAAAGCTCTGAGGACTCCGGCAGAATCGGTGGTAAAGTAGGGGTTCCCGGTTCCGGCAGCAAAAATTACCACCCGACCTTTTTCCAGGTGTCTGGTTGCTCTTCTTCGAATATACGGTTCAGACACCGATTGCATGGGGATAGCGGACATAACCCTGGTGATAACACCGATACGCTCCAAAGCGTCCTGCATGGCCAAACTGTTCATGACCGTTGCAAGCATCCCCATGTTATCGGCAGTCGTGCGGTCCATACCTTTACTCGCCCCGGCTACTCCGCGAAAGATATTGCCGGCACCAATGACCAACCCTAATTCTGCTCCTGCCGCAATCACTTCCTTAACCTCAGCGGCAACAAACTCGAGAACACTGGTGTTGATACCGTAGGCATCCTTGCCCATGAGGGCTTCACCACTGATTTTTAGAAGCATTCGGTGGTACTTTAACTTTTCAGTCATAGTAGTGGCTTCCTCAGCAGAAGTTTGAACAGAAAGAGCCAGTCATCACTAAGGGAGGGCTGTGAACAGACAGCGAGAAAAAATCGGTTCTATTCAACCCCGACCTGGAAACGGGCAAATTTCTTTACGGAAATGTTTTCTCCCATCTTGCCGATAAGCTCATTAAGCAAGTCCTGGATGGACAGCTTGTCATTTTTAACAAACTTCTGCTCAAGGAGTGCTACCTCAGCGAGAAACTTTTCGATCTTCCCAGTTATCATCTTCTCTTTTACAGCTTCAGATTTGTCCGACTCCAAGGCTTGTTGGATAAAGATATCCTTCTCCCTTGCAATTACAGCTGCTGGCACGTCATCCCTGTTGATAGAAATAGGATTTGCAGCCGCAATATGCATGGCAATATCTTTAGCGAATTCACGGAAATCGTCGTTTTTGGCAACAAAATCAGTCTCACAACCAAGCTCAACCATAACTCCTAGTTTGCCGCCGGCATGAATATAGGTAGCGACAACACCCTCACTGGTAGCCCGATTTGCGCGTTTTGCGGCAACAGCCAAACCTTTTTGGCGAAGGAGATCTATGGCTTTTTCCATATCTCCATTGGTGTTTTCAAGGGCCTTCTTGCAGTCCATCATCCCTGCTTGTGTTTTATCCCTCAGATCTTTTACCATCTTCGTTGTAATGGTCATGGTAAATCTCCTTTTATAATATAGAGTTGCGATTATCTTGTGAACGACAGCTATACGATGCTGCACCTGACGAAGTAAAAAAAATCCCCGGATATTAAAAAGGGGCGGTCCCACGACAGCCCCTTACAAATATCCTGCTCTGCTTGTTTTACTAAAACCAGATAGTCGTGGTATTACTCTTCGCTTTCTACAGAAGCATTTTCCATCTC
>JAABQY010000303.1 GCA_011391225.1 Desulfobulbaceae bacterium
AATCCCGAGCTAATGCGTAAACATATCGACTTCATTCGCCATGAAACAAGAAGTGAGTACACGGTGGTGATAATCGACAGTCTGCACAAGCTGCCGTTCAACGAATTTACCGAGCGGCGCACCGGTATTGATGCCTGGCTGCGGCAAATGGAATCGATGCGTGATGACCTGCATGTATCCTTTTTAGTTATTTCCGAACTCTCCCGAGGCACTGCCGGTTCCTACCGGGAGGAGCCGCACCTTGGGGTTTTTAAGGGCTCTGGGGATATCGAATACAGTGCCGATAACGCTATGGTGCTGTATCCCGATATCCCGGAAAGCTCGGGGCTGGCGGGCAGCCAGGGAATGAAGAACAGCCTCTGGCTGGTGGCCAGTAGAGAACATAGTCCCGGTAAAGTCGCCGCCTATTGTCAGGATTACCCTTTCTGGGGGTTCACCGAACACCCGGTAGATGGTGGAGAGTAAGCAGTTTCAGATATTCTCGGAGTCCCGCCACTGCTCAAGTTTTACAAGTGCGAGCTGCGAACGTTCTAAGCCCCGTATCTTCTTTTTGACCTTTTCCTGCCAGGCGGGAAAAAGTCCGAAATTGACATTTGAAGGTTGAAATTTTTTTGCATCACTTCGGGTCAAGTGGTTGACCAGCGAACCCAGGGCCGTTTCCGGCGGCGGAACAACCGGGGTCCGTCCCGTTACAATCCGGGCGGCATTGATGCCGGCGAGCAGGCCCATGGCTGCTGACTCGACATAGCCTTCAACGCCTGCGAGTTGGCCGGCAAGAAGGAGATCCGGCCTGTCGATGAATTGCAGGGTTGGTTGCAGGAGGGCCGGAGAAAGAACGAAGGTATTGCGATGAATCGACCCGAGTCTTGCAAACTCAACCTTTTCCATGCCGGGGATGAGTCGGAAAATGCGTTTTTGTTCCAAATAAGTGAGCTTGGTCTGAAATCCCACCATATTATAAGTGGTCCCCTCTCTGTTTTCCTTGCGCAGCTGGACCACAGCGTAAGGGTCACGACCGGTTTTAGGATCGGCCAGCCCAACCGGTTTCATTGGTCCGAAACGCAGGGTCTCGTCGCCCCTTGCGCGGATGACTTCCACAGGTAAACAGCCTTCAAAATACTTGACGTCCTCGAATTCCTTGAGGGGCATGTATTCACCATCTGCCAGTTCGGTGATGAATCGCTGGTAGCGCTCCCTATCCATCGGACAATTCAGGTAATCGCCAGGGCCATCATCATAGCGTGATTTACAATAAATGATATCCATGTCCAGTGAATCGGCGTAAACGATCGGGGCAATAGCATCGTAGAAAGCCAGCCGTTCTTTGCCGGTGAGGGTAGCCAGGGCTTGGGCCAGCGGTTCGGAAGTCAGGGGGCCGGTTGCGAGAATCGTCAAATTTTGCGATGCTGGAGGAATGGAGAGAATCTCTTCCCTGACGATTTCAACAAGAGGATTATCTGTCAGAATCTGACTGATTCGCGCCGCAAATTTTTCTCTGTCAACAGCCAGTGCCTTGCCAGCCGGGACTTCAGTAGCCTGGGCCTGGGCGATGATCAGAGAATTGCAGCGGCGCATCTCCTCTTTCAATAAGCCGACCGCCGAAGTTACGTCATTTGACCTGAGCGAATTGCTACAGACCAGTTCAGCCAAATCTTTCGAATGGTGAGCGGGACTGAAGCGGTGCGGCTTCATGTCGATGAGGCGCACTTTACAGCCGCGTGTCGCAAGTTGCCAGGCAGCTTCACAGCCTGCCAGGCCACCGCCGATGATGGTCACTGTCCGATTTTCTGTCATGGGTTCGTTATTTGGTTGTTGTGAGAATTGAGAAACAAAGTGGAAAATTGCGTTTGTCGGTTTCTATTGCATCCACAGTGAATCGTCAACATCTTTTCGGACGCCTTTCAGGCAGTGGCCAAGAGCTGTGAAAGAGAATCTAAAGGACTGCTCCCGGAATGAAATTTTCACAAATCAGTTTACACCCTTTTAGCTGGCCGCAAATCCGTACCTCGCTGCAAGACACTCTCAGGCACGCAGCATACACCGGCTGCGACATTTGCTCTGCCGTTTTTTATAGCTGTAAAAAAGGGGCCGGTATCACTGCCGATGTGCAGGTTTGTGACGGGTGCATATATACAAAGGCATGGGCAAAAC
>JAABQY010000304.1 GCA_011391225.1 Desulfobulbaceae bacterium
TTTGGGGTGATGGAAGTAGATGAATTGAAGGATTCCGTCGCAGAATTGCTGCATAGCCGCCAACCATATTCCCCGCCGGTAGTCGTGAAAACCGGATCGGATTTTCGCATAATGCAAAAAATTGCCCCCTTCGATCCGGGTGCATGGCGAACCACTGTCGCTACCTCCTCAGCCACTCAAAAGGATTCCAAGGAAAAACCACCTGTCGCTGCTGCTATGGAGGGCATTGTTGCCGCCAACCTCTCGCCAAAGCTCGCGCCATCTCCCGCTGAGCCTGTTGCTGCTGCAAAAGATAATACAGCCGAAACCCAGCAGCCCCCCTCCGCCAACGCCAAGGAACAATTGGCCATTCAACTTGCCGCTTATTATGCCCTAGAAAGCTGGATAAATGCGTGGCAAGCAGCAGATGTCACCAAATATCTTGCGGCTTACAGCAGCAATTTTACCCCACAGGATAACATAGATCTCGCTACCTGGAAAAAGAAGATAACGGCCAGCCTTACCCGCCCGAAATTCATTCATGTGACCATCAAGGACCCAGTGATCGAGTTGTTGACGGATAGTCATTTACTGATCACCTTCACCCAAAACTTCGAATCGGACGCCCATCAGGACACAACACTCAAGGTATTAACCATGGTGAAGGAAACGGGAAATTGGAAAATTAGCGAAGAACGATCAGTCCTGGCGCCTTCTCGCTAGATTTTTGCAGCTAAGCCGTTGTAAAAAATAACATGACCAAAGGCATACCCGGAACGGCATAAGGAGCCGTAACGAAATGGGTTGAATTGGCCATGTTATTTCGTAACGGCTCCTAAAGTTTGACATGCCAAGGTTCATAACGTACCCCGAGTGGGTTATCCCGCCAGTAGCGATAGTCGACAAAACCTTCCTGTGCCAAGCGTTTATAGACCGTAGTGGTCGTGAAGAGCTCAGAGAAATTCCCCTCACCTAAACCCTTCTGGCCGATATCAAAATCTCCGGTGGCGTGATATGAATAGCCGGGAGGAGCCAAAGAACGTGAGGCCAGAGAGAGGTTTCCCGCGTGCCGCTGGGCCTTGCTGAGAAAAAGGTGAAACTGCTTTACTATGCCGCGAATTCCCGAAGTAAGGATAACATCATCACCAAGATTGTTTTTTATCCTGGTATATTTTTCCAAGGACTCGCCCTTAAACAGGTAGTTGCCCGATTGTGGTATCTTGACAATCTCTTGCGCGGCAATCACGTGCAGAAGGGCCACAGCCTGTTTGGTCCCGAAAAATCCGTAATCACCGGCATCCCGGCTATAAATCATTTCAAAAAAAGCCAGCTCAGCCTTGGAAAAACTACCGATCGAAGGTTGCCGCCCGGCAATGATCAAAGCCTCGTTAAAGCCGAGAGTGGAAAAATTTCCGTCGCCGACAGTCTGACAAAGACGCGCAAGTTTATCCACCACAGCTCTTAAAAGCTGCTGTTCTGCATTATCAAGGACTATGTCGTCGGGATGGAGAGTATCAGGATTGCGGACTTTTAAGAGATAATCCTTCAGCCGATCGTCGGCTATTGGGCGTACCGACTGTTCGTTGTTGTCCGGCAAGTGGTTTTCTTTGGGCTGAGCGGTTATTGACAGGAGTTCTTCTTCGGCACGGAGAGGAAATGCCGGTGCCAGCAATAATGCTATGGCTGTCATTTTGATAAAGGATCTTCTGGTCATAGAATGCTCAATTATTTCAATGGCCTGATAATGTCCCCGCGACTAAAGCTGTGGAACCTGACAACAAAGGGAAAATTACCTGCCAAATATCAACTTGTCAATCCATTAGTGCCGCTCTGCTGTGCTGTCTCGCCGACTGGTCGCCGGTAAAACTCTCACTATCAGCCTTTACCCCTCGTTTAGAACTTTCGGCTGACAGCCCCCAGTCAGACCCTGGAGGATCTTCGCTACACGTGAAATTGCTTGAGTTTCGTCTTGATGTCTGTTAGTAATATGTGCCTAATTTTGCAACAGTCATGCCCCCTGATCAAAACCCAGCGCCCCTCTCGGGAATCTGCTACACACTCCAATCGCCAAAACGATGCACTTCATGGTAGACGAA
>JAABQY010000003.1 GCA_011391225.1 Desulfobulbaceae bacterium
AGAGCAATCTTGTATCGGCCTTTTTATGACTTGCACTTTATTGCTGCAGTCGTTAATACTACCGAATTTCCAAACACACAAAAATAACCAAGGACCACCATGATGCGAAAACTTTGTTTTGCCATTGCTATTTTGCTGATCACCTTTGCCGGCTCTCTCCGGCAGGCGAAGGCTGAGGATGTTATAACCCTCATGCTGCCGGAATCGGTGATCGCCAAAGCCGTTACCGCCATACTGCCCCTGCGCATCGATGCCCATTCGAAAACTATCCAGGGGGATATAGTCATTAAAAGCATAACTGACTTTCAGCTGAGCAGCAACCAGTTGGCCTGCCGCCTGCATTTGGCGGGAAGCAATCTCGGGTTTGTCAGCGAAATCGCCGGTCATGAAATTAAGCTGAAAGTCGGGGCGGTGGAGATAGACGTGCAGACCAACGCCACTCTCCGCTATGATGCAGTGCAACAAACGCTCTTCGTCAAACCGGTGGTGAAAAACCTCAGCCCCGGCGGCAAGGATGCCAAAGCCGACATCGGCCAGGCCCTGGTCACCCTGTTAAACGGCAGGGAATTCCCTATTACCCTGCAAAACCTCGACCCGATCATTGCCAAATCCGGTGCTAAAATAATCACCATCAACACCCGCATCACCGACATCAGGGCCCAGCCGGAATCCCTGAGACTCAGCCTGGTGCCCCTGATCAGCGCCAAATAATTGGGGCGAAAAATTACCACATAAGGTCGTCCGGGACTTTGAAGGCGGCGTACGGGTCGTCGGGGTCAGGGGCGATACCGGCGGAAGGTGCATTGAGAATGATAAACAGTTTGTCGTTAATCCCCTGAATTTTCTCGGCAACAGCCCTGGGAATGACCTCGCTTCGATCGGCAAGGACAACAATACCCAAATGCCCATGGCTTAACTTGTCGGCCATTTCCTGGGTTACAAAGATGCGCTGGATTGTTCCCCGGACATTGAAACGATAGGCGATGCCCTTCTCATCTTTTGCCAGCTTGTGCTCCTCGATAAGTTGACGGATGCGTGCCTCCTCTGCCCTTTTCTGCAGCTTTGCTTCCCGTTCAAGATTCAGTTCCCGAGCTCTGGCTTTCTTCTTTTCCATTTCCTGCTGGGCGAGCAGGACGTTCTCATCGACAACCACCACATGTTTGCCGACCTGCTGTTTTTTCTTCTGATGCTGTTCCTTCTTGGCCTCATTGACCTTTTTCTTTGCAACCAACCCAAGCTTGAGCATTTGTTCCTGGAATGACTTTCCCATAGCACTCTGTCGTGTGACATTATAAAATTACAAAAAATATACTCACCCACGCAACCCCAAATACAGTCGCAAAAGCCCTCTTTTCAAATATAAACGCTTTTACCATACTGCCTGGCCGCACTCTGCTCAACCCTGTCGCAGCTCCAGCTATTGTAGCTGACTCTCACTGATTTTGCAAAACTCCTTATTAAGGTGAATGCTCCCTGATCTGCAGGGACATGCAGAGGCAAGACGATAAAATGCTTGCTGAAAAAGGAGGATGGCGATAGGTTTGCCGCAAGTGGCAATCCTCCACTCAGCACTTTTCCATTAAATAATAGGTTAGAAGGACATACTTATGAGTCGTTTTTACAGTGACACAGTCAAAAACATCAGCCCCTACGTGCCGGGCGAGCAACCAAAAGACCGGCGTTTTATCAAATTGAACACCAATGAAAACCCCTATCCAGCATCACCTGCAGTAATTGAGGCGGTGCGATCGGTTACCGGCCTGGAGGCACGCCTTTACCCCGATCCGGAGGCATCAGCTCTCCGCCGGACGCTGGCCGACCACTCTGGTCTGGCGATGAATCAGGTCTTTGTCGGCAACGGCTCGGATGAGGTGCTGGCCATGGTCTTTCCGGCCTTTTTTAATCGCACTGACACCATTGCCTTCCCGGATATCACCTATTCCTTCTATCCAGTGTATGCGGCGCTGTACGAAATCCCTAGTCTTATCATTGCCTTGGCTGAAGATTTCACTATTGATTTCAATGCCTATCCGAACAATCTCAAGGGTTTTCTGCTTGCCAACCCCAATGCCCCGACGGGCATTGCTGTAAGCGCCGGGAAGATCGAGGAACTTCTGCAGCTCCGTCCGGACATGCTGCTGGTAGTCGATGAGGCCTATATCGATTTTGGCGGCGAGTCGGTCATCTCTCTTGTTCCCCGCTACGACAACCTGCTGGTGGTCCAGACCATGTCCAAAGCAAGGTCGCTTGCCGGTCTGCGGGTGGGCATGGCTTTTGGTGCCCCAGAACTCATCAAGGGGCTCGAATCTATACGCGATTCCTTTAATTCGTACACTCTTGATGTGGTGGCGCAGCGAGCGGCCAAGGCGGCATATGAAGATGTCGCATACTTTAAGAAAACGCGGCAGACCATCATGACGACACGGGACAGGGCGGTTGCCGCCTTGCTGGAAATCGGCATGCAGGTTTGCCCATCATCGGCAAACTTTATTTTCTGCACCCTGCCGGGAGTCGCCGGTGCCGAAGTGCAGCAATACCTGCGCGATAACGGCGTCCTGGTTCGCCGCTTTGCCATGGAGCGCATCGAGGATTGGCTGCGAATCACGGTTGGTCTGGAGGAGGAGATGGACGAGGTCATCCGCCTGTTGCGGCTCCTGGTGCAGCAACAGGGTTAGGGGCGAAAAGACCCGCCTTTCAAGCTTCCTGCCGCAACTCCCGGCCTTTGGCAATCAGGTTGCGAAAGAACATGTCGAGATCGGCACGTTCCGCTGCCGGATTGAGGACCAGGAGGCGCATGACCAGCTTGCCCTTGATGTAGGCTACACCGACCAGCGTCGTCCCTTCTTCATACAGCCTGGTGCGCAGGGCAAGGTTAAAGGCGTTGCTCTCTTCCTCGGGCACCTTGAAGCGAAAACAGAGATTGAAGGAGGTGCGCGGAACGACCAGCTCCAGCTCGACACTCCGGTTAACAATCTCTTCTGCATAAACACACAGCTCAAGAGATTTTTCCACCCTTGCCGCCAACCCCTCGCGACCGTAAAATTTCCAGTCAAGAAACCATTTCAGACTGTCAACCCTGCGTCCACACTGCAGGGAGGCGGGGCCCAGATCCTCAATTTCGGCGGTGTTTTCACTGCGAAACAGATAGCTGCCGTCACCGGCGCTCAGAGCAGTTGCCAAAGCCTGTCGGCGTTTATTGATGAGGAGGATATTGCACATCAGGGTGGAGCCGAGCATCTTATGGAAATCCCAAGTAAACGAGTCGGCATCTTCCAAACCCTGTAGATACTGCTGTCGCAGACTTCCGCTGAGCACGGCCGATCCACCCCAGGCACCATCGACATGCAGCCAAAAACCGTAAGTGTCACGCAGAGGCAGAAGGGCATCGATCCGGTCATAGCCGCCCCGAACCGTAGTCCCGGCGGTTGCTGCCACAAAAAATGGCAGACCGCCTCCTTGCACCGCGCGATTGATCGCCCGCTCGAGTTCGGTCGTCAGCATCGCCCCCTGCTGATCCACTGACACCTTGATCAGCTGGTTGAGGCCGATTCCCAGGATATTGGCCGCCCGGTCCATGGAGTAATGGGCATCCGCCCCGACGAAGGCAAAGAGCCGCCGCCTGCCGAACAGGCCGGAAGACTTAATCGGCCGGTCGGCAAAATTCCTCGCCGCCATCATGGCAATCATGTTGGCATTGCTTGACCCGGTGGTCATCTGCCCTTCGCCGTCTTTAAAGCCGACCAGATCGAGCATCTCCTGGAACATATATTTTTCCATGAGGGTCGAGACCGGCGCCGACTCGAAGGTGCAGGCCGAGGCGTTGGTTATGGCAGTAATTATCTCTCCGACGATCGCCGGGAGATTGGCTCCCACCCACATGCGGTTGACAAACATCGGATGGTTGGTCTTTACCGAATAGGCGAGATATTTCTCCACCCAGGCAAAGATCTCCTGCCAGTCGCCGGGTTTTCCCGGCTGCTCAAGACCTAAAATACCACGCAACCCGGCTGGGCTGTGATAGTCGAGGAATTGTCCATCCCGTTGCCCTGTGCAATACTCGTCGATTACTTTAAGAAGATGTGCGAACACCTGCTGGTCATTCATAGCTGTCGAATCCGCTAAAGTTAACTGGTGGGCAGCCGCCGGCTTTTTCCGGGCGACGGACTGCCTTCATGAATCGCCCCAGTTACTGCGGAATTTTGAAATTATCAAGGAAATTAACGGCCGGCATGTTTGTCTCAACTCAGAAACAATAGTAAAAAAAACAACTGCGACAAAGTAATAACAAAATGATTTAGCAAAATGCCGATCTTCGAAAGAATATAGATTTCCAGCCGATTTCCCTGGTAACCTCGCAACACCACATTGAAATTTCAACCCGTTGCGGTATAGTGCAAAAATCAATCTCAACATCCGGGGGCAGGCTTGCAGCCACCCTGTTTTCAAATCCCACAACCAATGAGGACACCATGGCAAACTTTCTCTTTGTACTCAGATCGAATGACAATGAAAAAGCCACCCGCTGTTTTCAATTTGCAAAAATCGCCCATTTGAAGGGCCACAATGTCAATCTTTTCTTGATCGACAACGGGGTTGACTGGGCGGTCAAAGGGCGGGACGGCTCAGTAAAAACGATCACCGGTGACTGTGTCGATGATTATATGGGCTACCTCGTCGATCACCAGGTACCGGTCGGAGTCTGCACCCCCTGTGCCAAAAACCGAAAATTAGACGAGGCTGGATTCAACACGAACATGGCACTTGATGGCGGACCGCATCTCATTGACATGGCTGCGGAATCGAAGATATTTAATTTCTAATTTGCATGCATGATGGCAGGAGATCTCGCCCTTCTGTCGCGCTATATGCAAGAGCCCGATCTCTCATTTATTGCTGGGCTCTTGCATATAGCGCGACAGAAAGAGCGATTGAAGGATAATAAAAACCACGGTCAGACCGAGCATGCCGAAGAGTTTGAAGTTGACCCAGGTATCGCTGTCGAAGTGGCTCATCACATAGAGATTGGCGCAACCAAGAGAGAAAAAGAAAACCACCCAGCCAAAATTCAGACGCCGCCATATTTTCTCCGGCAGAGTCAAGGCGCTGCTCATCATGCGCTCAATGGCGGTCCGTGGGCCAAAGAAATGGGTTGCAAGAAATGCCGCGGCGAACAGCCAGTTAACGATGGTCGGTTTCCATTTGATGAACATTTCATCCTGAAGATAAAGGGTCAGCCCGCCAAAGACAATGATAACCGCCAGGGTGACCAGCTGCATGGTCGCAACCTTGCGAGTATTAAACCAAATAACGGCAACTTGCGCGACCGTCGAGGCAATGGCCACCGCCGTGGCCACATAGATGTCAAAAAATTTGTAGGCCAAAAAGAAGAAGAGGATCGGCAGGAAATCAAAGAGAAATTTCATCGGTGCTCCGGCAAATGAGGGATCGTGGGTTTTTACCCGGTTCGGGATTGTGAGTGGCCGGTTCTTTCTAAATGAGAACGCAGGCTGAATTTGCCTTGATATGTATAGCAGGTGCGGATGATTGGCAAGTTTCTTGGTTAATTGCGGCAAAAGATTCGTTATCACGCGGAGCGAAAATGTTTGAGGAGTTTTTGAAAAATATGCTGCCGAAGGCGCGGCAGTCGTCCCTGCGGCGCTTATGGCGTCGGGTCAAGTTTGCAGGATCGAGACGTCATTGCCTTGTTTGCAACAGTCGGCTGCGGCTGTTTCTTCCCCATGGAGTTGTGCAACGGCCGAATGCTGTCTGTCCCGTCTGCGGCGTTCGCGATCGGCATCGTCTTGCCTGGCTCTACTTGCAAAACGAAACACCCTTGTTTACAAAAAGGATGTCGCTACTCCATATCGCACCTGAACCTGAGGTGGCAAAGAAACTGTCCCGGTGTAAGAATATTGACTATCTGAGCGGCGACCTTTATCTGGAAGCGAAGGTAAAGATGGATATTTGTGGCATGCCGTTTGATAACTGTTCTTTTGACATGCTGTATTGTTCCCATGTTCTCAATATGCTGCCTGAAGATGCACCGGCCATGCGTGAAATGTACCGCGTCCTTAAACCTGGTGGAAGCGCCGTGGTCCAGGTTCCGGAGGCGAAAGAACTGGTAACTGTTGATTCGCCCTGGCCATCCACCAAGCAGGTCAGGAAGGGGCTCTTCGGCGATAAAGCGATGTATCGAAGATACGGGATTGATCTAGGAGGCCGTCTGGAACAGGCCGGATTCAATGTGACGGTTGTGGACTATTTTTCCAGATTTACCAGGGCGGATCAGATGAGATTCGGTTTGATTAAGGAAGATATATATCTGCTCCTCAAAGAGCGATAATTGCCTTATTATAGCAAGTTAAATAAAAGATGCAGTCAAAGCGACGCTTTGATCTATAATTCAAATCCCAAGCGCTCGGAATCGCAGGTTGTTTGAGATATCACAGGCAAAAGTGCAATTCCAATCGCATGGAAGCCAGGATTATTTAACTGGACGTCCTAGAGCATCATATTGGATACCGGAAACGACGGAGCTCATATTGGCGTCACCACCGCCGGCGATATTCGTGCCGCCTGCTGAAAAACTAGTGGCCCCGGCGGTATTGACCACCGACCCAAGATTAGCATTGCCACCGCCGGCAATATTGACTCCACCTGCTGAAATATTGGTCGCCCCCGGCGAATTCACCACCGACCCAAGGTTGGCATTTCCGCCCGCAGCGACGTTCAATCCGCCACCCGAGACATTAGTGGCCCCCCCTGAATTGACCACTGAACCAAGATTGGCATTTCCACCGGCGGCGATATTGGTGCCGCCTCTCGAGAGGTTGACCGCGCCCGCCGAATTCACGGCCGACCCGAGGTTGGCTTTGCCACCGGCGGCGATATTTGTGCCACCTCTAGAGATATTGACCGCCCCGCTCGAATTGACCACCGAGCCAAGATTGGCGGTACCACCGGAGGCGATATTGGTGCCCCCGCTGGAAATATTCGTCGAGCCGCTCGAGTTAATGGTCGAACCAAGGTTGGCAGTACCTCCAGTGGCGATGTTGGTGCCGCCACTGGAGATGTTGACGGAATCCGACGAATTGACCGTTGAGCCTAGGTTGGCGGTTCCGCCACCTATAGCGATATTGGTGCCGCCTGAAGAAATATTCGCGGAATTGGAGGAGTTGACGGTCGAACCAAGGTTGGCCTTGCTGCCCGCAGTGGCGATATTAGTGCCGCCGGTTGAAATATTGACACTCCCCTTGGAATTAACGGTTGAACCAAGGTTGGCCTTGCCGCCGGCAAGGGCGACGTTGGTACCGCCACTTGAGATGTTGACGCTATCTTGTGAACCAATAGTCGAACCAAGATTGGCTTTCCCACCATCGGTAGCGATATTTGTGCCGCCGGTTGAAATGTTGACGGAATTCTTTGAGCCAATTGTACTTCCCAGATTGGCCTGAGCACCGGTACCGATGGCCAGGTTATTGCCCCCCCCGGAGATGTTGACGGTGTTAGTTGAATCTTCAGTTGTTCCGAGGTTGGCCTTGTTGTCAACACCAACGGCGATATTGGTGCCGCCTTTCGAGATATTTACCGAGTCGCCGGAATTTTTCAGGGTGCCGAGGTTGGCTTCGTTGCCGATACCCACTGCGATATTCGTACCGCCCTTGCTCGTGTTGAAAGAGGCCTCGTTGGTAATTCCATCGGCGATAAGGCTACCCTGATTGGCCTTGTTATTCTGCCCAATGGCGATATTGGTGCCGCCTTCGCTCTGGTTGATAAAAGTCCCTTTGCTATTGTTCATTTCCACCGAGCCGAGATTAGCCTTGTTGCCGTCTCCGACAGTCACCACGGCACCATCTTTGGTGAAATTTATGACCGTCGCATCACTTTGCTTCATTTGAATGGTGCCAAGATTCGATTTGTTATTGGTCCCAACCGCTATGTTGGTGGATGTCCCTTCGGTTTTGTTGATGACAATACCTTCTATGG
Source organism: Desulfobulbaceae bacterium (assembly GCA_011391225.1). Classification (GTDB taxonomy): domain Bacteria; phylum Desulfobacterota; class Desulfobulbia; order Desulfobulbales; family Desulfocapsaceae; genus Desulforhopalus_A. Next base: position 7,987 of record JAABQY010000003.1, read on the forward strand.
ACTGCAGCTTGATGGAACCGGTATTAGCCACATTATTTTCACCAACGGCAATATTCATAGTGTTGATGCCGTCCGATTGATTGATGACGGTGGCTTCGGTTGCCGACAGAAACGTCGGTTGCAGGAGAAAAAGAGTTCCGCTCATCACAATTATCATCTTTTTCATCACTTCACCTCATGGTGTACATTTTGAGACTTCCCCGCGGCATGCCCACAACAAAATTCAACACCAAATTCACTATGTATTATAACACATCTTCAGCGACAAATTAAGAGAATCCTCATGCAAAAAAGTGAACCAGGCCATAATTACGTCCAGGAAAGGTTGGGGAATCGGGCTGCAGGTAACGCTATTGGCAATTACAAAGGTCTCTGGATGAAGCTATTTCATACGCCGTTGTAAAAAATAACGGTAACTGTTCATGTTGATGCGGTGTAAAATTGGAGCGCATCTCCGGCAGGCTGGACACCATATCGCTCACGCCTTGTCCCCATGCAGCAAAGCCAGCAACTCCGGCGCCGAGATCTTCCCTGCGGCATCGGTGCCTTCGAGCAGGCTGTCGGCCAGATCGCGTTTTTGTTTATGCAGGTTGACGATCTGTTGCTCAATTGAGTCTTTCATCACCAGGCGGTAGACGGTCACCGGCCGGTCCTGGCCGATGCGATGGGCGCGATCGGAGGCCTGGTCCTCGACGGCCGGATTCCACCAGGGATCCATGTGGATGACATAATCGGCGGCGGTAAGGTTGAGGCCCGCCCCGCCGGCTTTTAAGCTGATGAGAAAGACCGCACCGTCGCCGTTTTGAAAATTGTTGATCCGCGCCTTCCGCTCTTTGATCGGGGTCGAACCGTCGAGATACTGATAGCTGATCTTCTCAGCATCAAGATAGGAACGGATGATTCCGAGGTGGTCGACAAACTGGCTGAAGATGAGGGCTTTGTGATTATTGTCGAGCAGTTCGTGCAGGGTGTCGGTGAACACCTGCAGCTTGGAGGAGGCGATGCCTGCTTCCGGCAGGATGAGGCTCGGATTGCAGCATAAACGGCGCAGTTTCATGATCTCGGCAAGGATGCGCAGATGCTGCGGCCCGGCCTCTTCGCCCTTGTGGGCGTTGATGGTTGCCAGGGCTTTTTGCCGCTGGGCCTCGTAGAGCAGCTGCTCCTCGGGGCTCATTTCAACTTCCAGGGTGATCTCGGTCTTCGCCGGCAGTTCCTGCAGGACATCGCTTTTCAGACGCCGGAGAATGAAGGGTCGGATCAATTTGCGCAGGCGGTTGCGGGCATCTTTGTCCTGGTCACGCTCGATGGGGATGGCGTATTTTTCGTTAAATCTTTTGAACGAACCGAGCAGGCCGGGGTTGAGGAAGTTAAACAGCGTCCACAGTTCGCCGAGGTGATTCTCAAGCGGCGTGCCGCTGGTGATAATCCGGCATTTGGCCCGCAAGCCCATGGCCGCTTGTGACCGCTTGGTCTGCTTGTTTTTGATGGCCTGAGCCTCATCAAGGACCACGGTCTGCCACTGCACCGAGGCAAGCAGCTCCGCTTCCAGGGGTAAGAGGCCATAGCTGACGATCAAAAGATCAAAGGCTTGCAGACTGTCGATAACCTGCTTGCGATCACCCGGACCAAAGACCATGACGTTTAAGGTCGGGGCGAAACGGCCGGCTTCGTCCTGCCAGTTCGAGGTGACCGAGAGCGGCGCCACCACCAGGGTGGGGCCTTTAGCGGCGCGAAGGAGGATCGCCGCCAGGGCCTGCACGGTCTTGCCAAGACCCATGTCGTCGGCAAGACAAGCGCCCACCTCCCAGGAAGACAGGCGGGCCAACCAGCGGAAACCGGTTGCCTGGTAATCGCGGAGATCGGCCCTGAGGGTTGAGGGGAGCTGCGGGGTGTCTGCCTCGGCTAAGCGTTTGCAATGCTCCTTCCAGGCCTTATCGCTGTGCAGCTGCCCCGCCTCCCGGGTGAAATCCTCCAAGGCCAGGGCGGCTAGGGCGGCAAAGCGCACGCCCTCGCCGTGACCCTCCGAGTAGGCTTGCAATTCCTGTAAGCGTTTGTGCAGCGACTTGGTTAAGGCCAGGAAGGTGCCGTCGTCAAGGGGGATAAAGCGACCGGTCGCCTGGCCGAGCATTTCGAGGAGTCGGCGCAGGTCGAGGGCCTGGCCGTCGTCGATAGTCAGTGTGCCGGTGGCCTTGAACCAGTCATGGTCCTTGCCGATACGAAGAGAAAAGCTGTTCCAGCTGACCTGCCGGCGCACCGCAAACTTTTCGCCGCGCGGCCATTCCATGACCACATCGTCGCCGCATTCCTTCAATTCCAGCAGCAGTTCCAGCGAATCCTCGGGGTCTTCCGCCTGCCACTGATTGTCACCCACCTCCAGTCGAGAAAGGGTCGGGCAGGCATCGAGTATCCGGGCCAGCCGTTGTTTCTCTTCGGCCGGATCACGCACTGCCTGGACAGTTTTGCCATCCGTTACCGCCGTCACGCTCTTGCTGCCTCTTCCCGGTCTGAAACTGGAATTGCCGGTGCTGATCGGTTTGACCAGAAATTCCAGACTGATGCCGTCCCGACAAGGCAGGATATGGGCATGGGGCCGACTGTCAGCGGCTATGGCGGTGGCCCAGCTTGCCCCGTCAAGGTCGGAATGGACGGCCATAAAGGTCGAAAGTTTGTCAACCACCTGCCGGGCGAGCTTTTCGCCGCTTTTGGGAATGGTCATGCCTTTGCCCACCAGGTTGATGACATGCTTGTGCTCGGCTGTGAAGCGCACGATTTTAAAGCGGGTCGGGGTATCTTTTACCACCAGCAAATTGCCGGTCTCGTCTGCACAGGACGGAACTACGGTCAGTTTCAGTTCACCTTTTTCCTCTCTGAAGTGCAGTTCCGGCTCGGCGCAAACGAGTTCGACGTTTACCTCACGGGCATTTTCGAGAAAGAGCAGGGGGTGTCCCACCAAGGCGGGCAGGGCCAAGTCCTTGTCAAGGATATGGGCGGCCTTGTTGTGAGCTCCCCAGCCGGAACGGAAATGCTCTTCCTTGATGGCTCGGCAAACCTGGCGATCCTGATCGGAGAGTCCCGGCATCTCGTGATACTCGGCGTACAGCCTTTTTAAGGCCAGTGGACTGCCGGCAGTCCACTGGCCTTTGCCGGTCATTTTTTGTAATTTCGGTTCTATATGGGAGTAATGGTATTGTTCGTGGAAACTGAAAAGCCAGATCAGGCGTTGTATGCCCACCCCTTCCTTTTTTTTATCCTTGTCCGGTTTGTTGATATGCAGGAGCGAGTTGAGGACCTTTTCCCATGGCGACTGCAACTTGATAATATCGACACAGCTTGTGGTTTTGCAGGAGGCATGGAGTCTTTCCGCCGTCGCCTTGTTGGCCTTATGGTCATGACCCAGGGCGGCCAGCAAAGCCGACAATTCTGCGGCAATCCAGGTGCGGCCGCTGGTCAGAGCCTTATCTCTGGTTTGCTGAAGAAGGGGGATATCGTTGTTACTCTTTGCGCCGTTTGTCCAGAAGTGGAAAAGCTGGTGGAAAAAGATATCTATTGGATTTTTGCGAAAATATCGCAAATTCTCGGTGTAGTGCTCGGAAACGACCATGCCGAGTTTGTCTTGAAAAATCGGTACCAGGAGTTCCATAAGGGGGAGAAGCGGATAATTGGCACCGTTTTTTTTCGCAAAGGCGATGGATTCGAGGGCCTCTCTGAGGGCGGTTGGCTCGCTGGTCTGCAAAAGGGTCACGAGCTGAAAGATACCGGCATAATTGGTCAGGACCATCTTTCGTTTGCCGGTCAGCTTTTTGAGCATTTGGTCGGATTTGCTGAAAATTGCCAGGGCCTTTGGGAAATCGCCGCTGATGACCGCCAGGCACCCCGCCCAGTAGAACTTTGCCAATTGCAAATCGTCGCCGCTGAGGAGGTCGAGCAGGGCTCGGAATTTTACAATATCGCCGCAAAGCAGGTAATGCATGAGGATGGCAGAGGCAATGGTCTTTTTTGGGATCTCCTCGGAATGCTTCTCAACGATATAGGCGATGATATCTTCGGCCTGCTCCATGTTGTTATCTGCCGCATGCAGCAAATTTGCCAGCACTTTCAGCCTGATGCCGGGGTCGATCTTCTCAATGATGTCTGGTGAAAAGGGCCGATTAAGAAAGGTAAGAAACGGGTTGTTTTCATAATAGTCGTCATTGAATTTGCTAAAGGCGTAATGATAAACAAGATCATCGACTTCTTCCAGGCAGCTGTGGTGAAACAGCGATATTTGGAAATCACGGAGAAGCCGCTGATAATTACCTTGATGCTGGTATTTGCCCGAAAGTTTTGCCGGAAGACGGAGGATTCTTTGCAAATGCTGAACGATAGCTGGAAATGTTCCCCTGGTCAGGGCTTCCTCGAAGGCCAAGCGTCGTACCGACTCCGGACAGGAGAGTCCTTTGCTGTTTTTCAGCAGCAGTCCCTGTGCCGTCAAGTCGTTGACCCGGAACTGCAAAGCAGCAGAAGTTGGAGGCCGGCCATCATCATCGGTAAATTTCAAATTTATCAGGAAGGAGAGCAGCACAGCGGGGTGGCAAGAATCTATATTCACGGCGAGAAGTTGTACTATGGCCTTCGATATAGGGAGCAGAGCGGTATATTTTTCTTTCGGTGAAGAATTATCGGGTGGAGTGGTATTCATCGGCAAGGTTCCTGGTTGAGGTGAGGCGTGCGGTAAGAGTCACAGGAAAAACAGTAGTTGCCGAATGTTATCGACGGCATATCAAAACAACAACGCCGGCAACAGGGACTTGCCATTTTTCGGTAAACCGGCAATACTCTACGGCAAGCAAGAATTTGTAACCGGAAATAAACTCTTTTGCATAGGGAAAAATCATGGAAATCGCAGGAATATACAATTCGTTGGCCGAGGCACTCAATTCCAGATACAGAACGGATGAGTTGAAACCGCTGGTCGCTGCCATCTCTTCAGAAGTGCCGGGGACAAAGGTCGAGCGCATAAAGACACTTGTTGCCGCTCTGCTACAGAATACACAGGCGATTTTTGCCAAGCTTTCACCGCTTGCAGGGCATGCCGTGGAGGAGACGACGCATACCTGGGACGGCCATTTCCACGGCCAAATGTTTCGTGCCAAATACTCTGCTTCCCCTTGGTCGAGCACACAAGACAAGCAGGGGCAGCGCGTGGACAAGGCCGATTTGCTCACTCTTTTTATAATTGACAACAGAATCCCCGGTGAACTTCTGAAAAAACTGCGCGATATCGTCCCGCATCCGCCCGCCGATGAAATCCGCTACATTGAAAACGGCCCCGGTAAAGAATGTATGGTTCGAGAGACCTCGGGGGAGGCTTTTGCCAACGCCGCCATGGTTTTACAATTGACCGGCGAACAAAAAATCCGGGTCGGCGCCAAGACCGGTCGGGCTACGGCGGCAAGCGTTACAATGATCAGCGAACAGCTCTCTGCCGGAGATTGGTATAACGATGAGGAAATCGGCCCCATGCAGGCCTTCGCCTGGCCTCTTTTGCTGCAGGGCGGCGGTTTGGCAAAGATAGCCGGCACCGGTCTTGAACTGACTCCGGCCGGGGTGAAGGCCCGGAAAACCAATCTGGCCGCCGGCATCAAGACCATCTGGAATAAATGGGAAAAGAGCACGCTTATCGATGAATTTTCAAGAGTTACGGCGATCAAGGGGCAAAAGTCCAGCGGCGGGCGTACTATGACCAGTCCCGCCAAGCGCCGACCGATGATCAATATGCTGTTGAAAGAACTGACGCCCGGCAAATGGATCGCCATCGACGAACTTGCCCGTCTTCTCCAATCGCGTTCCGCTTATGCCTTTTCCATGACCAATTACGAATGGAAGCTCTATTTCGCCGATCAACAGTATGGGCACATCGATTATAACGACACCTGGTCGCTGTTGCAGCTTCGTTATCTTCTGCTTTATCTGTTTGAATATTGCGCAACCCTCGGACTCCTTGATGTCGCCTATATCGATCCGCGCTTTGCGCGGCCTGAATTCCATGCCTGCTGGGGCGCGGATGAATTGGAATTCCTCAGCCACTGCGATGGCTTGAAGCACATACGCATCAACGACCTCGGCGCCTACGTTCTCGGGCACGAAGATGCTTTTGCCGTCGCAAGGGACACTACGGCCATCTATGACTTTGAAGGTCGGGATATTGTCTTTGTCGGTGATGCCGAAATATCACCGGGCCAGACGCTGTTTCTCGATAAAATAGGCAAGCGGCTGGAGGTTGACAGGTGGCGGCTGTCGGCTGCGACGCTTATGCAAACCGTAAGCGGTGGAGCAAGTCTTGTCGACATTCAAACGACTCTTGCCGCAGCATCTTCGGCACCACTCAGTCAAGAACTCGAAGAGCTTTTCCGGGAAGTCGAGCAACGTTCCACGGCTTTTGTCGAGGTCGGTCGGACAATCCTCATTGAATGCAGCCCGGAAATGCGCAACCAGGTGCTGAAAGGTAAAACCATCAGCCGCCTTTGCATGCCTGCCGGCGACAGGTATCTGGTCATTTTCCCCGGTAAGGAAAAATTGTTCGTCAGCGCGGTTGAGGCTTTGGGGTACAGCATTGCTGTTGATCCTAAGGTGCAACCATAAGTCCCTTCACGGATATAAGATGGTCGGCAACCAAAGGGTAAGAGGCGGCCAATAGGTGGCAAAGAGCAATACCATAAGCGTCACTGCCACCAGTGGCAAAGCGGCTCGCGCCACCTTCCCCAGCGGCACGCCGGAGATGCCGCAGCTGACGAAGAGGCAAATCCCCACCGGTGGAGTCAGCATACCGAGCGCTAGGTTGATGACCACTACCACCCCGAACTGAATGGGGTCGATGCCCATCTGCGGTGTCAGAACAATCAGGACCGGCACCAGCAGGATGAGGGCCGCCGTCGTCTCCATGACACAGCCAACGATCAACAGCCCGACCATAACCAGCAGCAGAAGCCCCCACGGCGGCAGGCCAAGGCCGGACATCGCCACGCCGAGTAGCTGACTGGTCTGCTGCATGGCCACAAACCAGGTGAAGACCTTGGCCATGGCGATAATGAAAAGGATTGCCGCGGCGGTGATCTGCGAGCGGATGATCAGCTCGGGCAGGTCGCGCCAGGCAAGTTCGCGATTGATCACCATGCTGACCAAAAGGGCATAGAAAACCGCCAGCGCCGCCGCCTCGGTGACGGTAACCAGCCCAGACAGAATGCCGCCAAGGACGATCAACGGCGCCCACAATGCCCAAAAAGCCTGACGAAACGACTGCAGAGCCAGCGTAGCAGAAAATGGCCGACGGCTGCCGTAGCCGTGATATTGCGAGAGGAAGGTAGTCACCAGCATCAGGACAAAACCAAAGAGCACACCGACCAGCAGCCCGCCGGCAAAGAGCTTAGCGATGGAAACATTGGTGAGAAAACCAAAGATCACCATGGGGATAGAAGGCGGGATGATGATGCCTATCGCTCCTCCGGCGGCAACCACTGCAGCGGCAAAGGCCGGCGGATAGCCCTGGCGGATCATTGCCGGGATGGCTACGGCGCCGATGGCGGCAGTATCGGCGGCGGCGGAGCCGGAAATCCCGGCAAAAAACATCGAAGCGACGATACTGGCGCAGGCCAGGCCGCCCGGCAGCCAACCAACCAGGCTGTCGGAAAAGTCGATGATCCGTCGCGAAATGCCACCCGACTCCATGATCGCCCCGGCCAGCATAAAGAGCGGCACCGCCAGCAGATCAAAAGAATCGACCCCGGCAAAAAGCAGTTGGACAATGGTCTGGCCAAGGGCCGGGGTCGGTACCGAGGGCGGAAAAACCCCAGGTGCCAGGATCAGACCAAGGGCTGGGATACCTATCGACAGCGCTATGGGCATCCCCAGGATAATGAGCAAAAAGAGCAGGGCAAAGAGCAGGAGGACGATCATGGCGTGTGCCGCCCTCGGCGCAGGGTCTTGCTGAGATCCGCCAAAACATGGAGTACCAGGATAAGTGCGGCGGTGGGAATCACCGAAAAAGGCAGGGCCATGGGGATTTGCAGGGCAGTGGAGGTATGGTACCAGGCCTTGCCGGTGTACAGGGTGCCGAACCAGCAGATGACCGCAAAACAGCACAAGGTAAGCAGCTGCATGACCAGAAAAATCAGCCGCTCGATACCGGGGCTGAACCAATAACCAATCCCCGTAAGACCAATAAACCAGGCCCGTTTATAGGCGGCGGTGGTGCCGAGAAAGGTGATAGCCACCAAGAGGTGTCGGCTCACCTCCTCCGACCAGCCGAGCGAGGCCCCGGCATAGCGGCAGAGCACCTGGGCAAAGAGGATCAGGCAGATGGCCGAACCTAAAACCAGCAGCACCTTTTCCACCACGGTGTTAATGCGCCTGCTCAACTGCTCGATGGCCGAGGGCCGGGAGGCGGTTTGCTGTTCGCCCGTCGTGTCGGTCACTGCACCGCCTGGCGGATCTGCTCGACGATCTTCTTGGCATCGCCACTGAGGGAATCGACAACTGGGGCCGTTGCCTTTCTAAAAGCCAGGGTGTCGGGAGCATCCTCAACCTGCATGCCGGCAACGCGCAGTTCCGCCAGTTGCTTGTCCTCGTTGTCGCGGATAAAGGCCCGCCCTTTAAGCGATGCGGCGCGGGCGGCGTCGATAAACACCTTGCGGTCAGTTTCCGGCAAAGTATCAATAAAAGTTTTATTGGCGAGAAAGACCAGTGCCGAATAGACGTGGCGCGAAAGCGTCAGATATTTCTGCCCGGCCTCAATGAGTTTGGCGGCATGGATGATCGCCACCGGGTTCTCCTGCCCGTCGATGACTCCCTGCTGCAAGGCGGTGAAGATCGGCCATGCCATGGGTGTCGGGTTGGCGCCGATGGCCCGCCAGATGGCGAGATGCGTCGGGGCCTCCATGGTACGGATCTTCATGCCGGCAAGATCCGCAGGAGACCTGACCGGACGTTTGGAGTTGGTGACGTTGCGAAAGCCGTTATCAAGAAAATGCAGGGCAAAAAAGCCTTGCTTGGCAAGTCGTGCCGCCAGGTCCTGACCGATAGGGCCATCTAAAACCTTGTCGGCGGCGGCATAGGAGGGAAAGAGGAAGGGCATTTCCAAGGCCTTGATTTCCGGGACAAAGGCCTCAATCGGTCCGGTGGTGCACACCGACATTTGCGTGGTGCCGAGCTGCACCTGCTGCAGAACCTGGGTCTCGCTGCCCAAGGCCCCGGAATGATGGACGACGATTTCGTACTTGCCGGGCAAGGCTTTTTCCACGTCCTCCTTGAACGAGGTGGCCGCCTGGACGTGCACGAAGGTGGGATTGGTGACAATGCCGATATTGACGACGGTTTTAGCCGAAGCCACACCAAATGACAGGGCCAAGTAAGCGGTAAGGGCATAAACTGTATGTCGCAAAAGCATCCGGTACCTCCTCAGTAAAAGTTGATAACGATCATCTGGGCCGGGAACCCACCCGGAACAGTTCAATAACACTATCTTTTTCTCTTCTATTTGGCAACTTTTATCTAAATAGCGGTAAATAGGCGGACACCATACGTATTTTGATCTTGAATGGATCAACAAATTGGCGGGGCCATAGATCGGCGCCATGGAAGACACCATCTTCACTGGCTGGATAAGTCGGGCTATGTATGGCACAATTCGAGCCGTACTGACTTCGGAATGCAGCAAATTCATGTCTGGTCGCATGATCAATGCTGACCATAGAAGAGAAGAAAAAGGTCTGAAGATAGCAGGTTGAAAAGAGAAATCACAGGTAGGTCCTGAATCAAGGCCAGGAAGCTTAAAGGGGGGCTTCCGTTCGGGCACTACTTACGATCTGAAAATGTATTACGAGAAAATAGGCAACTGCGATTTTTGAGAGAAGTACAGTTGATTCAAGCCTTTTTACCGGTCGTTTGTCTTTCATTCATCAAACCGGTGCATCTGGTTCCTGGGGATCAGGAGAAGCTTGCCTGCAAGACGCATGTCTTTCGCCTCCCTTTTCAAGCAGCCCTTGCGAACCTCATTGATCACCCGGGCCGCGCAGGTTTCCCCCCAGAACCAGTCGGCAAGAGCCCTGGGTTTGGTCGATTGCCCCGGTTGCGCCGAGACAGCTTCGAAGTAATAGGTCCGGAGGTCTTCAGCGGCAGCGCGCAGCACATCGGAGATCCTTTGGCCATGCACTTCCGGTTGGTCAAGAGTGTTGGTAATGAAATCTGTAAAGAGTCCGGCAATCTCCAGTAGATCAAGTCCGCTTATCCCGACGGTAGATCGGGCTGTTTTTTCGCAGGAGATAGCGTGCCAGGTTTTTATGGTAGCCGCTTCGGTCCGGAAATTTTGTAAGAGGAGTTTCTGACCATCGATTTCAAGTGCTGGAGGGGCGAAAAAATTGACCGGACAGGCCACAGGGCTTGTCTCGGCATCATCCCCTTCCGCATCATGGGGGTAGTCTTCCAGCACCGGGCCGGATGGGCGTTCAAGCAGGTGCAGAGCCTGCATTAACACATCTCTTTGAAATTGCGGATTGTTCGGAGTTCCGAAGGGGCGCCCTAAAGGGAAAGAGACCCAAAGGGCTCGTGGCGGTATGATCATCTCACTGTGTTCCCGAATCAGGCTAATCTGGGTTGTGGCAATTCCTTCGGATTCTATAAAGTGGGAGAGCCCGCCAACGGCGCGCGTACAGTTGGGTCAGACTGGAACGAGCAGTACCGCAGTGACCTGGTCGTTTTTCAAGACCGAGCAGAGGTTCCGTGCTTCCTGCTCCATCTGTGTTGGATCGGTTGCCCCCATGAACGAATAATGGTATTCGGCGACGCTGCCGATGAGGCCGTCCATTGCCAATTCTTTGAGCCTGTCCAAGGGAAAGACTGTGTTGAGGTCCTGCTGGAAACCGCTGCGGTCAAAATTGGTGGAAATATGGCTCATGATCAAATCGTTGGTTCTGACGTTCTGCGGTATGATCCGATAGCCACTTTCTCCGACAGCAAATGGCCGATCAGAGCGGCGATGCAAGCCTGCTGTCGAAATAAGGGCAACTCGGGCTGCAGATAATTGCATGCCCGAGACAAAAGGGGTTGATGCATAAGTCGGACAGGGAAGATCGAGGAGATGCTGCCGCTCGCTCTCCTTGTATTGTGCCAGGCGGACCATTGTTTTCTCCTGATTTTGAGTTTTCTTCAGGCCGCAGATAAACGGGATGGGGATAAAGCTGTGTCACCAATTCCAGCACGTAATTGACCGATATTTTCTATAGTGATGGTCGGTTGTATTTCCCACGGATCAAAAAGAGCTTTATCTGAACGTTTCACCCATGCCCCTCTCAACCCGGCAGAAATGGCCCCGATAACATCGAAGGGGTTTCCAGAAATTAGCCAGGCTTGTTGTCCGGTTGCCCCCGATCGCCTGAGAAAGTGCGAGTAAACGGCGGGGTTTGGTTTAAAACTTTTCATTTCATCGGTGCTGATTACATCGACAAAATAGGAAATGATCCCGGCATGTTCAAGCAGGCCGATTACGTCATTTGCCAGGCCGTTGGAAAAAGCAAAAAGGCGAAACCCCGATGCCTGGAGTTCGGGCAGGGTTTCTTTGACATCGCTAAAAGAGGGTAAGACCTTGTATTGCGCCATGAGCCAGTCTTTTTCCTGTGAAGAGATTTCGATCCCGAGCGCCTCGCAGCAAAAATCGAGTGCATTTCTGGTACAAACAGCAAAGTGCTGGTAGTTCTGCATCAGGCCGCGGCGGAAAGAATACTCCAGCTGCTTGTCACGCCAGAGACCGGCAAATGCCACTGTCTGGGTCCCGGCAAATTTATTGAGTGCGGTGGAGATACCTGCAGTATCAATCAAGGTGCCGTACACATCAAAACCTAGGGTAACATTCATGGGGACCTCTTGTTATGCTATTTTATTTTCCCAAAAGCTATTCTAACGCCGGGTTTTTATCATAAAAAGGTGATAGGTGAGGTGATGTTGCTTTCTTCGGGTTTCCTAAAAAAGCCCTTTCAAGCAAAGAGTAAACCAATAGGATTCTTTACAATTACCCCTTCAAGACTGGTTTTGCAATAATTTTGCTTGCAACGGAGGAATCGTGCAATAGACACAGCAAAACAAGACATTCTCCATCGAACGGTAGATAACCGTACCGGTCATTTCGATATAACTCCCCGGGCATCACATAAAAATGCCCGGTCTCGGTGAACAGTCCATCCGCCACCAGGGCATGATGGGCTGGTAAGCGACTAGAGGGAGACTCCGAGGACCTGATCAAGGTCGCCACATTCCAAGTATTGGCGAACTATATGGGAAATTACCGAACGTCAATATCTAGGCCGACCTGCCCCTGAATGCGGTCAAGCTCGGCAAGAGCCAATGCGTAAGCGACCTCGCTCTTGTTCTCTTGGCTGAGGGCTTGGGAATAGGCTTCCTGAGCGGTCAGAACATCGAAGGTAGTTGCCCGCCCGACATCAAATTTTGCCTGTTCGGCCTCAAGCCGTTTACCGGTGGCAAGGGTGGTTTTTTGGGTTGCCTCCATGGCTTTTTGCGCCAGTTGCACATCACGAACCGTTGTCCGAACGCTCTGCTGCACCTGCAGCCGCAGGAGCTGAGCACTGTTTTTCGCCTTGTTATGGGCGGCACCGGCCTGGCGATACAAGCCTTTCGCGGCACTGTTCTGCAGGGGCATGGAAAAGGCCAGTCCCGCCTGCCACTGGGTTTTCGGGTCATCAACGGCATCGCTCATGGAATCACCATATACATTATCCGTACCACCCTGTCCCACCAGGCCAACCAGGGCAAGGGAAGGCCTGATGTTATCAAGAGCAACCTCCTCCTGAATCTTTGCCGCCTCAATAGCAAGCTCGGCAGCCTTCACATCGGGTCTGCTGGTCAGGGCGTTATCCTCAATGAACTGCAGATCTGGTGTCACTGGGGCAGTCGGTGGAAGGTCTGTCAGAATAATCGGTATATGCCAATCACGGCTGTTCATGAGCAGCTTCAGTTCATCCTCATGGAGGCCGATGGTACGATCGGCGAGAATAAGACTCTCCTCTCGCCGGGCGATCTCCGACTGGGGCTGATAGATATCGACCGAAGCGAGCTTGCCGGCACCGATCCTCTCCTCGGTTTCATCAAGGAGTTTTACGGCAAGTTTCAGGGACAGTTCTTTAACGGACTTATCCTGCCAGGCATAGAGTAGATTCCAATAGGCTCCCTTAACCTTGGCCGCCAAATTAGCCGCCTCCGAGCTGACGAGAAAAGTTGCGGCAGCGAGATTTTTTTCCGAAGCCCGCATCGTGGCGGTCTGCCGGTCGATACCAAAGCCCTGGAGCAGGGGTTGGCGTACTCCGAGACTGAGACCGGAGTTATACACCGGATCGATAAGGGTGGTTACCGGTGTGCCGGCAAATCGACTGTTTTTCCAGTTCAGGTTGACTTCGGTACCGGTGATATATTTTTTCTGAACGCCCAAGGCCCACTGGGCAGTTTTCTCCTCTTCCGAATCGCCGGGGATGACAGGCGTCCTCTCGAGGCTTTCCGCCCCACCTTCGCCCTTGGCGATAATGTCAAACTCGCCCTCGGCGGCCTCCTTGGCCCCTTCCGCCGAATTGACATCGTCCTTTTGCAGCTGCAGACCGATATTATTGGCAAGAGCCAGCTGCACCGCCTCGGCAAGGGTCAATTTGACACCACTCCCGGCCGTGACGGTGCTGGGAAAAGCAGAAAGGAGAAGCACACTGACGAAAATATATTTCAAAATACGCATTATTTTTCCTCGTTTGGTCTTTGCTCACCGGCCAGCAGGGCATAGGGCCGCCAGTAAAGATTCTTGATACGCTCCGCGGCCTGTTGCCTGAATTCTTCGAACCTGGCGGTCAAATAATACAGTGTCGGGACAACAATCAGCGTCAGGACAGTGGCGATTAAAAGACCAAAGATGACAACATTGGCCATCGACTTCCACCACATGCTCGATTCACTGACCCAGGCCATCGTCCAGGAATGAAAATCATAGGAAATACCGGTGACCATGGGAATCAGCCCAAGAATGGTGGTAACGGCGGTGAGCAGCACCGGCCGCAAGCGGGTGGCACCGGCAAAAACTACCGCATCCGCGAGGTCATGGCCGCGTTCCCGCAACTTATTAATATAATCGAGGAGAACGATGGCGTTATTGACGACCACTCCGGCAAGGGAAATAACCCCGACCCCGGTCATGATAATACCGAAGGGTGCCTGGAAAATCGCCATACCCAGGAAGGCGCCGCCCAGCGACAAAATGACCGAGGTCATGATGATAAAGGGCTGGCTCACCGAGTTGAACATCGCCACCAAAGTCAGGAAAATGAGGAGCAGGGCGACGAGAAAGGCCTTGGAAAGAAAATCCTCGGACTCCTTCTGTTCATCCTGTTCGCCGGTAAATTTCATGGTATAACCCGCCGGCAGCACAAATTTATCGACGTATTTCATGGCCTCCATCCTGACTACCGGACCGGTGGTCTTGGTCTCTTCGATATTTGCCTTGACCGTCACCACCCGTTTGTTGTTGATGCGGTTGATGTCACCGATCGAACCGGCGAAAGTGAAACTCGCCACGGTGGACAGAGGCACCATTTCTCCTGACGGGGTCGGCATCATCAGTTCATGGAGGACATCCACCACCCGACGGTCAGAATCCTTCAGCTGCAGGGTGATGTCGAAATCATCATTGCCCTGGCGAAAAGAGGAAACATTCAAGCCGTTGTAAGCACTTTTCAGGGCAAAGCCGATCATATCGGTGGTCAAGCCGAAGAGTGCCGCCTTTTGCCGGTCGACCACCACCTGTACCGAAGGAATGCCCTCGACAAAATTATCGCGCACATCCTCAACAAAGGGCATCTCGCTGAGCACATCCTTGACCTGCCTGGCGATCTTGCCCAGCACCTCAAAGTCCGGCCCGGAAATCTCAAGATTGATCGGCGCCCCGGTCGGCGGTCCTTCCTCTTCTTTGGCGATGGTGATCTTGCCGCCCGGGATATCCTTCACCCGTTCACGAATGGTGCTGACCGTGACATGCGTTGATTCGCTGCGATCTTCCAGTTCAAGAAAACGTACGCCGACATGGTTTGGAGTATTGGAACTGAAGACCGAACCACCCGCCGCACTGGCCACGCCTTGGATGTAGACATCCTTAACGTTTTTCAGGTCGCTCGGGCCAAAATATTTCTCCCCTTTCGGCTTGGTGTATTCTTTTGGGGCAAGAGCCGCCAACACCGATTTTTCCAGGCCGGAAGCTTGTGTTGCAGAGCCCTTGGCGACACCGGCAATGGCCAGTTCGACCCGTTGGATTATACGATCGATATAGTCGAGATCCGCCCCTTCCGGGGTGTCGATATTGACATAAAAGCCTTTGGGATCGATCTCCGGAAAAAATTCCACCGGTTTTTGCAAACCGATAACCAGAAGCCAAATCTCGAACATGAGAATGAGTCCACCGAAACTGAGGCCGAGAATGGACCACGGTTTTGCCAGGCAGGCTCGCAGCGTCCGGCTATACAGGGTGGTCCAGAATCCCTTGATTTCCATGGGCTTATCAACCGCCGCCGACATTTCCTCGATGCTCATGCCGCTGTGCTCGGTGCGGCCTTTGATCTTCATAAAAATCGAGCCCAGGGCCGGATTGATGACAATCGCGACGAAGAGACTGGCAGTCAGGGTAACGATCAGAGTAATCGGCAGAAAACGCATGAATTCACCCATGATGCCGGGCCAGTAAAGCATAGGAAAAAAGGCCGCAAGGGTGGTGACGGTCGAGCCGATAACCGGCCAGGCCACCTCGCCCGTCGCCCGCATACAGGCCTGCACCTTTGTCGCCCCCTGCTGCATGAAGCGGTAACTGTTTTCGATGATGACGATGGCGTTGTCAACCAGCATGCCGAGGGCCAGCGTCAAACTGAAAAGCACGACCATGTTGAGGGTTATGCCCATCATATACAGGACGATAAAGGCAATAAACATCGAAAAAGGGATGGACAGGCTGACGAGAATAGCATTACGCATGCCCATGGACAGAAATATAACCAGCAGCACCAGCACCAGGCCGGAGTAGATATTGTTCTCAAGGTCGGCGATCATCACCTCGATATCCCTGGATTTATCAAGCACCTTGGTAATCTTGGTGCCCTGTGGCCACTTGACTTGTGCCTCCTCGATAATCTTGCCGACCTTGTCGCTGATGGCGATGATATTCTCACCGGAGCGCTTCTTCACCGACAGATTGACGGCATCCTGGCCGTTCAGTCGAGAGATACTGGTTTCTTCCTTGAAGCCGTCAATAACCCCCGCAACATCCTTTAGATAGACCGGTTCACCCTTGTGCGTGCCAATAACCAGGCCGTAGATCTCTTCCGGGGTCTTGAATTCACCCGGCACTCGGAGTTGAAAACGGCCGTCACCAAGGCGAATGGCGCCGCCCGAGGTGTTCAGGTTCTCGCTTTTTACGGCATTTTGCAGACTGCTAATGGTCAGGCCGTAATAGCCGAGTTTTTCCGGAGCGACCTCGACCCGGATCTCCCGCGTCAGCCCGCCATTCACCTCGACCTCCATGACCCCGGAAATCGCCTCAATCTCGTCCTGCAGGTCGTCGGCGATGTCTTTGAGGCATGCCAGGCCACAGCTGCCGGAGAGCGAGAAGACAATGATCGGCATCTCCGAGAGATTGACCTCGAAAACCGACGGATCATCTTCGAGATCGTTGGGAAGATCACCCTTCGCCTCATCGACCTTATCCTTAACATCCTGCAGGGCCTTGCTGATATCGGTGCCGGTGACGAACTCGACGTTGATGATCGACTTGCCTTCGGAACTGACCGACGACAGTTTCTTCAATCCCTTGATGCCTTTCAATTTTTTCTCAATTTCGATGGTGACCGCCGTCTCCATGTCGGTGGGCGAGACACCCTTATATTCGGTCGAGACGAAAACAATGGGAATGGTGATGTCCGGCTCGCTCTCACGCGGCAGTGCCTGATAACAATAGACTCCGAAGATGATAAACAAAACCGCCAGGACAAAGACGGTGGTATTATTTTTTACCGCTGTATCGGAGATAATCATAATGTCAATTCCTTCACATCAAGGGCGGCCTTGACCACCTTGACCTTCTGGTTGTCCTCAACATCGCGGTGTCCCTCGACCACCAGCCTTTCGCCGCCTTGCAGTCCCTCGACCACCTCGACATACCATTTTTCCATGATGCCGAGACGGACCTTTTTCTTGTGGACAATGGCATCTTCTTCAACATAGACGTACTGTTCGTTGTTTCTGGAGATAACGCTGTAAAAGGGTATGACGATGGCGTCGGGGACGGTCTTTTTCACGACATCGGCGCGGACAAACATCCCCGGCAGTACCGCGCCGTCGCTGTTGTCGATGGCCAATTCCAGGCGGAAAATCCGCGCCACCGTCTCAGGGGACGAAGAGAGAAAATGGACCTTGCCGGTAATGATCCGGTCTTTTAATGCCTGCAGCTTGACATCGATGGTTTTCAGACCCCGCACCGCCGTGACATCGGACTCAGGGATGCCGACCACCGCCTTCAACCTATCGATTTCCATGATTTCGACGATCGGATCGCCCACCGCCAGCTGGAGACCGACCTTAGCATCGACCTTCTTGATCAAGCCATTCATCGGGGCGGTCACCAGGCAACGGGAATACTGGAGTTTGGCGTTGTCGTAATCGGCCTTGGCGGTTTCCATCTGGGTTTTGTTGGTATCGAGCATGGCGGTTGGAATGACGCCCTTGGCGTGGATGGCTTTATCCCGCTCGTGCTCCGCTTTGGCAAGCTCAAAGGCGGCTTTCGCCCGATCGACACCGATGCGGTAATCCTCATCGTTAATGCGGACGATCACATCTCCCTTTTTGACCTTCTGCCCCTCTCGCACCAAGACCTCGTCAATGGTACCATTCAGTTTCGAAAGCAGGGCAAGGGTGGTCCAAGGCTCAATATTTCCCGGCAGGTTGATCCGGTCGTTGACCGCTTCCGGTTTGAGGGCAAGTGTCACCACATTGACCGGAGGACGCTCCTGCTTTCCTCCCGCGGCCTTCACCGAGGCTATTGAGGCGCTCTCTTTTTTGATTGCCCCGGCCAGGATAATGATCAGCACTACTACAGCAAGCAGCAGAAAACGCGGCAGATTGTTCCATATGAAAAAGACGACTTTTGCCCGTACAGTTCGAGTGACACTCCTCTGGTTATACATGTTTATTCCCTTCATTTGAAAGAGGTTCAGGCCGGGGGTGCAAGCCCTCAATAGCCTGACGGAATAGGGTCTGGAGGGCCATTGAGGCCTCTTCGGTCTGAACTCTGCCGCTGAACCACGCCGACACCAGCAGGAGATACAAGCCGTAAAAATGTCCGGTGATATAGAGAAGCTCCACATCCTTGCGCAATTCACCCCGTTCCTGGGCCTTCTCAAGAAGGGGGAAAAGCAGTTTGAAATAATCGTTTTCGTGCTCCAGATGCCGGTCAAGATCGACGTCACGGGGAAAGGCGGTCTGTTGCATGAAGAGGCGAGCAAATTCTCTATTTTCAGTAATTTTTTTAAATTCAGCCATATAGATACTCACCATCTGTTGCAGAATAGGAATTTCCTGATCGGCGTTGCTGGTGAGTTCCTGATGCAGACGCTCCAGTTCATCCTCGCAAAAGGCGTGAAGGATGTCGGTTTTAGTTTGAAAATATCCATAGATCGTGCCCTTGCCTATACCGGCCGCCTTAGCCAATTCTTCGATACTCGTTTGGTCAAAACCTTTTTCACTGAAAAGGGTCATTGCCGCCTGCATGATCGCCTGGCGGGTTTCCTTTTTTTTCGTTTCTCTAATGCCTGGCATTGTGTTCCTTAAAGGTAAAAGTTGACTGGAGTCGGAAATATAATCTGACGCAGCAATTCGTCAAGGAGTATTTTCGACTCCAGTCAACTTTTTTTCACAAATGGAACGTCAGCCCGACGCTGATTGAAGAAGAGCCATGCTCACACAACCACATAGCATACAGGTACCAAGGCCCAGGGATTCAAGGTAGGTACAGAAGTCCTGGGAAAATTTCCGGACTTTTTCCGGGCTGTCAAACACCAAAACATCTACATTGACAGCCGTGGAGCACAGCAAGGGGTGCAAACAATGTGGCGATTATGCGCCATGGCTCACCTCTATGAAATATCAAAAATATATTTGACATATATTTTATTGTATGGAATTACTTCCACAGTGTAACCCATGCGGCAGGAATCCCTGAAACCTGCGAATACTCCGTGTTTCTTTTATGAAACAGACTACATGCCACCTCCCCTTCCCGATGCCATGAAAAATAACCGGACCGAACCTACCAAAGAGACTCGGCAACCCCTGGGGGTGGCTGCCTATGAACAGATCTGTCGCAAAATTATCACCCTTGCCTACAAGCCCGGGGCAATTCTCGACGAGAAACAGTTGATGGCCGACTTAACGTTTGGCCGGACACCGATCCGCGAAGCCATCCTCCGCCTGGCCGGTGAAGGTTGGATCGAAACCCAGCCCAACCGCGGCGCCATGGTCCCGCCCATTACCATCCAGGGCACCAGGGCCGTTTTCGAGGCAATGAAGATTCTTGAACTGGGCGTTGCGGGGCTAGCCGTCAACCAGAATATCGATGAACAACTGGCGGCCATGCAGGCGGCAAGCGAACTGGTCAAAAAAACGATCACCAGCAACGACATTCTCCGCCTGGTCGATGCCAATCATCTCTTTCACCTCGCCTATGCCGGATGTGCCAACAACGAATTTCTCGTCCGCGCCTGCCTTGAGGTGCGCAATCAGGCCAAACGCCTGGCCTACCTGTCCTATGCCAACGAAATAGGCATGAACCGCTCCCTGCAAAAACACTATGAGACCGTGGTCAGTGAGCATGAAACCATCATCGCTTGCTTAATCGACAAAGACGAAGCCCAATTAAAAGATATTATTGTTCAGCATATCAACGCCTTTCAGGGAAGGATTCTCGCCTATATGAGTTCCTGAATTTTTAAATATGAGCTATTTCTCATACCGCAAGGGCATAAGTTTCGTTTGAGCAGGCAAGCTGCTCAACTCAGCTATAACGGCCCCTAAAGATCAACCCATCACCAAAAAGGAAGAAAACGCCATGAAAAAACTGACGCATCTGGTTTTAGCACTGACCCTCGGAATCGGCATGATCGCCGGCAGCGCCCAGGCGAAAACCACCTGGACCGCCAACTCAGTATGGCCACCCAACAATCACCAAACATTGGCCCTGGATGAGTTTGCCGCCAAGGTCAAGACCCTTACCGCAGGCGAGCTGGAGATCACCGTCAGCAGCGGCGGCGCGCTTGGCTACAAGGGCCCGGAACTCTTAAAAGTTGTCCGTGACGGCATGGTCCAGGTCTCCGACATGCTGATCAGCGGCGTCGCCGGTGAGGAAAAAATCTTCCAAGTCGTCACCCTGCCGTTTTTAGCACTCAATTTCCAGGAATCAAAACTGCTGAATGAAACCGCCCGCCCCTATTTTGATAAAACCGCCGCCAAATGGGGTCAGAAGATCCTCTTCATCTCCCCCTGGCCGGGGGCCGGACTGTGGACCAAGCGCCCCATCGCCTCGGTCGCAGAGATGAAAGGCTTAAAAACCCGCACCTACGATAAAAACGGTTCGCTCGTCGTCGAAGCGGCCGGCGGCACACCCTATACCCTGGCCTTCAGCGAGGTATATTCCTCTTTAGCCACCGGGGTAATCGACTCGGTCATCACTTCTTCGCCTACCGCCGTCGACGCCAAATTCTGGGAGGTCCTCAAATACCATCAGCCGATGAATATCACCATCGCCACCGACATGATCAACGTCAACCTCAAGGCCTTTGAAAAACTCGACAAGAAAACCCAGGACGCCGTGGTTCAGGCCGGTCTGGAAATGGAAGAGGCGATGTGGAAAAAGCAGGCCTCGATTGACGGAGAGAAAATCGATATCTGCACCAAGAACGGTATGCAGACCCTTGTTCCTTCCGCCGATTTCATGAAGGCCCTGGCCGTCATTACCGAAAAAATCCGTACCGACTGGCTGCAGGACGCCTCCCCCGAGGCCAAGGCCCTGTATGCCGAGTTCATGGCAAAGGTCAAACGCTGATTGCCTGGTGTGTGACTGCTTACCCGCCGTTCGCTCCGGAAGGAGCGAACGGCTCCCTGAGCCCCTGGAGGGGTCCATGAAGCAACTCATTAAAATCATAGATGGCATCTCAACATTTGCCGGTGGCCTGGCTGGAGCCATGCTCTGCCTTGGCCTGCTGCTCACCTGCGGTGAGATCCTGCTGCGTACCGCCTTCGACCGGACCCTGTATATCACCGATGAATATTCCGGCTACCTGATGTGCGGCATGACCTTTTGCGCCCTCGGGTACACGCTGAAGGACAAAGGCCATATCCGCATGACCATTATTCACGGCATTATCAAGGACCGGAAACGTGACTACCTGGATGCACTCTGCTTTGCTCTCGGTTGCCTCTTTTCGCTCTTCATCACGCTCTTCACCTGGGAGTTATTTCGGGATTCAATAGCCACCAGCTCACAATCGACGCAACTGTCCTCTACCTACCTGGCGATACCGCAGTTTTTCATGCCGTTCGGCGCTTTCATCATGACCCTGCAGTTTTTCAGTGAATTTCTGAAAAGCATCCTTGTCCTCAAGGGGGATACCACCGGGTTGATTCTTGTTGAACAAGCTCAAGACCTGGGAAGATAAGAAAGGAGCCTGACAGTGGAACTTGCAAGCATTTCTCTTACCCTCTGCGCCCTGCTGGTATTGTTCATGGGCGGCACTCTTTGGGTCGGCATCTCTCTTTTTCTCGTCGGCTTCGGCGGCTTTATCATCTTCACTGAGCTGCCCTTCGGTGCCATCCTTGCCACCACCGGCTGGAACAACACCAGCGGTTCGGCGATGATGGCCCTGCCGATGTTCGTGTGGATGGGCGAAATCCTATTCCGCAGCCGGATTTCCGAAAACCTCTTCAAGGGCTTGACCCCATGGATGGACCGCATCCCCGGTCGGCTGCTGCATGTCAACATCCTTGCCTGTACCTTTTTTGCCGCGGTCAGCGGTTCTTCGGCGGCAACCACCGCAACCGTCGGCAAAATCACCGTCCCGGAACTGACCAAGCGCGGCTATAATAAAAGCCTCACCGTCGGTTCGCTGGCCGGTGCCGGCACCCTCGGCTTTCTCATCCCCCCGAGCATGATGATGCTGGTTTACGGCATTATCGGCGATGTCAGCATCGGCAAGTTGTTCATTGCCGGCATCGTTCCCGGCTTTATGCTGGCGGGAATTTTCGGTCTTTACATCATGGTTCGTTGTCTTATCACCCCGAGTATGGCCCCGGCCGGTGCCGAGCAGCACACCTGGCTGCAGCGGCTTCAGGCCATTCCGGAGATCCTTCCGGTCCTCGTCCTCATCCTGGCTGTACTCGGCAGCCTCTATGCCGGATGGGCCACACCGACCGAGGCCGGGGCAGTCGGCGTCGTCGGCTCGATGGTCTTCGCCTTTACCACCGGGGACATGAATGTCCAGGTATTGCGCAAAAGCCTCATGGGTTCGATCAAAACCACTTCGATGATTATGCTCATCGTCCTCGGCGCCTCCTATCTTTCGGTGGTTGTCGGCTATCTCGGCATTACCCGCAAGTTGACCCTGTTTGTCACGGAAATGGGCCTATCGCCGTTCATGCTCATTGTCATTCTCAGTGTCCTGTATATCATTCTCGGCTGTCTCGTTGACGGCTTTTCGATGATCGTCATGACTACCCCCATCGTCCTGCCGCTCATCACTGCCGCAGGCTTCGACACGGTGTGGTTTGGTATATATCTGGTGTTGATGATCGAGCTGGCCCAGATCACCCCGCCGGTCGGCTTCAACCTGTTTGTTATCAGTTCGATAAATAACGACGATCTCCTGACCATAGCCCGAGATGCCATGCCGTTTTTTTCCCTAATGGTTCTGGCTACCGCATTAGTAACGGTTTTCCCACAGATAGTTCTGTTTTTACCGAACCTTATGAAATAATTGGGAATGAATTTTTTTGAAATATAAGGGACCTTATGAAGATCGATCTCAATTGTGATATGGGAGAAAGTTTTGGCACATATACGCTGGGGATGGATGAAGCGATAATCGCCTCCATCTCCTCGGCCAACATTGCCTGTGGCTTCCACGCCGGAGATCCACAGGTCATGGGCCGGACGGTCAAACTGGCGGTCGACCATGGGATAGCCATCGGCGCTCATCCCGGATTCCCTGATCTCATGGGCTTCGGCAGGCGAAACATGGCCTGCAGCGACGAAGAAATTGAGGCCTATCTCATCTACCAGATAGGGGCGCTGCAGGCTTTTTGTACGGCGCACGGGGCACGGCTCCGCCATGTCAAACCGCATGGCGCCCTCTACAACCTGGCCGTCGGCAACGAATCCCTGGTCCGCTCCATCGCCCGCGCCATCGCCAGAATCGACACCAGCCTCTTCATGGTGGCTCTGGCCGGCGGCAAAGCTGAGCGAATGGCCGCCATCGCCCACGAGGAAGGAATACCCACCCTCTTCGAGGCCTTCCCCGACCGGGCCTACACCGCCGAAGGGACCTTGGTCGCCAGGCGTTTGCCGGGCGCGGTCATCCATGATGCGGAAGAGGCAGCCGCCCGAGCCGTGCGTATGGCCGTCGAAGGAGTGGTTCTGGCCGTTGACGGCACCGTCGTGCCCCTCGCGGTCCATACCCTGTGTGTGCATGGCGACAACCCGAATGGAGTCACCCTTGCCGCAACCATCCGTGCTCGTCTGGAGGCGGCCGGGATCGAGGTCAGGCCAAGGACCGAACCTCTGAAACGTCTTTAGCGAGGCGGCAATGGCAACCGAGTTTCGCATAAGTGGAGATCGCTGTCTTTTGGCAGTGTACGGAAGGGGTGTCGACCTGGCGGTAAACGAAAAGGTGCGGCAGATGACGACTCTTCTCACCAGCGGCCAACCGCAGCCCGGTATTGTCGCGGCGGTGGGGTCGTATTGCACCCTCTCCGTGACCTACGATCCGCTGCTGATCGGTTTCCAGGAACTTACCGGCCTGCTCCTGGGCATGGAAAAAACCCTCGGCCAGGCGACCGTTCCCGAGGCAAAAACAGTAGATATACCAGTATGTTACGGCGATGATTTCGGCCCGGATTTAGACTTTGTCGCCGGACACAATAACTTGAGTACGGACGAGGTGGTTTGCCTGCACAGCGCCGCCGCTTACCGCATCTACGCCATCGGCTTTGCCCCCGGCTTCTGCTACCTCGGCGGCCTTGATCCACGACTGCACGCACCGCGGCTCGATACCCCTCGCCTGAATGTGGCTGCCGGTTCGGTTGGAATCGCCGGGAGCCAGACCGGCGTCTATCCCCTGACCAGCCCCGGCGGCTGGCGTTTGATCGGCCGCACACCGCTTCGCCTTTTTGCCCCGGAACGGCAACAACCGATACTTTACAAACCCGGCGACACCATTCGCTTCAGGTCGATTTCGACGGATGAATTCCAGCACCTTCACCAGGTGGACAGCCGATGACCGACGCCCTTCGTATCCTCTCTCCCGGGCCATGTACGACCGTGCAGGATCTTGGCCGCTTTGGCCATTACCATATGGGTGTTCCGGTATCCGGAGCCCTCGACAACTATGCCGCCCGGATCGCCAACTGGCTGGTGGGTAATCCGGATAATTGCGCGACCCTAGAGATGTCGTTGATCGGTGCCGGCATGGAATTCCTCTGTCCCGCCGACATTGCCATAACCGGCGCCGCCATGCAGCCGCAGATAAACGGCCGGCCTTGCCGGCAATGGACGTCTATCCGCGTTTCGCACGGCGATATCCTGCATCTTGGCGCCGCCGACAACGGCTGCCGGGCTTATCTGGCCATCAGTGGCGGCATTGAGGTACCTCTCGTCCTGGGGAGTCGCTCGACCTATCTTGGCGGCCAGCTCGGCGGCCTGGACGGACGAATGCTTACCGCCGGAGACATCCTGCAGCGCGGCGTGGGGCCGCTTCTTCATGCCACAAAGACACTGCCGTGGTTTCCGCTCTACCCCGAGACAGCCCTCCTGCGGGCAATTGCCGGACCGCACGACGACTATTTCCACAACCATCTGCAGCAGTTTTTCGATGCCACCTTCAAGGTCACTGCCCAGATCAATCGCATGGGAGCACGACTTGAAGGACCGACGATACACCGCGACACGACTGCCCCGGAGAGCATTCTGTCTGAACCGATAATACCTGGAAATGTGCAGATTCCGGCCGGCGGCCAGCCCATTGTCCTCTTAATGGAACAGACCATCGGCGGCTACACCAATATCGCCACGGTCATCTCCATCGATATCTGGCGGATGGGTCAGGCAAAACCGGGCGACGAGGTGCGCTTTATCCCGGTCCACCTGGAAAAGGCACACCAGTTGTACCGGGAATGGGCGGGGTTTCTAACATCAACCAAAGCCCTTCTGGAGCGGGCTTAAGCGGTCAGGGAACATACAGTTGGGCACAACGCAAGAGCGCTCACCTGGAGAGATATAACAACTCATCCGACAGAAATCCAACTTGATGGCAACAATGTGACTTTTACCCTTATGGACAGATTTATTCGAACACGGCGACTCCTCGGCGAAGAACGCTTTGCCCTCCTCCAATCGCGGATGGTTACAATTGTCGGCCTTGGCGCCGTCGGCGGCTATGTCGTGGAAGGGCTGGTGCGGGCCGGGATCAACCACCTGCGTATTGTCGATTACGACACCATCCAGCCGAGCAACATCAATCGCCAACTCCTCGCCCTGGAGACCACTTTGGGCAGAGCCAAGGCCGAAGTTGCTCAAGAAAGGATCCTGGCCATCAATTCAGAATGCCGGGTCGAGGTCCTGCAACTCTTTGCCGGTGAAGAAACCATGCAACAGATCCTTGCGCCAAAACCTGATTTGCTCATCGACGCCATCGACTCGCTCAATCCGAAGACCCAGCTGCTGCATAGCGCCTATCTCAGCAAAATTCCAACCATCAGTTCCATGGGCGCCGCCCTGCGCACCGACCCAACCCTGATCCGCTCCGGCGATCTTTTCTCCACCTCGAACTGCCCGCTGGCCAGACATCTGCGCAAACGATTGCGCAGGCGTGGCGTCGGCGAGGGGATTTCCTGCGTCTATTCGATCGAAAAAATTGATTTTGATTACCAGTTGCCGGAAGATGATGACGGTGTCGACACCAGTTCCTATGCCGACCGGGGGAGAAAACGCAATGTCCTCGGCAGCTTGCCGACGATTACCGGGATTTTCGGATTGACTATTGCCAACATGGCTCTTTTGCAGCTCTCGCAGCTCTGAGCTCGCTTTATCTAGCCAGACTTGCCCAGTTTATGGTCATATATGAAATTGATGCTTGGCCTAAATATGCAGAGACTTTCACTCTGGTGCAGGCATGAAAATCGTCTGCTGCGAAAAAATGTCGCCAATTCCCGGAGAATATTGCCTGTTTTTTTGCGGAAAAGGCCTTGGCGATCTTGGTCTATTGCCAGTTATATGGTTAAAGCGTAAAAATAATTGCGAAAGCTGTCGAGAAAAGGTAGTTTTGATTCATTAGATCGGAGGGCTCTTCGTTGGAAAAGGCTTTTTTAGAAAGCCCGCAGAAAGCGACAACTTATTCCCCTCAGCTACAGCATCATTTTGAAAATTAACCCTCTATTTGATTAAATCCAATGCTCAGCAAAGAAAATGTTTATGCTAAAATCAAGAAATCTGGAAATCTGCCCAGCCTTCCCGAAATATTACTGAAATTGCTTGAAGCATGTGACAATGAAACAACCTCCCTTCCGGAAATAGCCGAGATCATCAGTAAAGACCCTGCTCTCAGTTTCAGGGTACTGCAACTTGTCAACTCTGCAAATTATGGTCTTTGCCGCAATTTTATCAGCGTTGACCAGGCAGTTATTTATCTTGGCGCGAAAAGCATAAAAAATATTGCAGTAACGACATGTATTCACCAGGTTTTCGAAGGAAAACGCTTCAACACAATTAAAACCTTCAAAATCAGCGCATTCTGGTGGCACTCACTCATGTGTGCCACTCTTTCAAGGCGCATAGCAAAAAAGATTCAATATGCTAATATCGATGAGGCTTACTTGTCCGGATTGCTTCATGACATCGGCAGACTGATTTTAATATCGACGTTTCCCGAAGAGCACAAGACCTTTTTGCTTGAGACAGAAGATATATGGAATGAATTGTGGGCTGAAAAACAGCTGATCGGCATAACACATAGTGAAGCCGGTGCATGGCTCGTACATAACTGGAATCTGAATTCTCTCATAGCGGATGCCATAAGGTATCATCATGAACCATTGGAACAGATCAAGGAGGCCTTCTCATTGATCAAGGTCGTCTATCTTGCAAACCTGATAAGAGAGAATAGCAGCGATCACGAACGTAACCTTGGGGCGGGTAGTCTGCTGCTGGGGCTAGACAGTGATGATATCGAGAGCATCATAGAAGGTGCAACGGAGGAAGTTCTCGAGATTGCCGAAAATTTGAATGTCAACGCCAAACCACAAGGAACCTCAGAGAAAAGCAAACAAAACAGCGATGAATCTCCCGCCGGACAGATGCTGCCCGAAGAATCAATTGAAGACGAAGATTACCAGCATAATACTGCGAAGAGCCAAGATGTACTAGTCTCAAGGATTAAAAACATTGCCCTCTTATCAGGGTTTCTTGAAAATCTTGTCCAGGCAGGAGACAGTGAGGCCATTATCACTGTGTTTGAGCAATC
Source organism: Desulfobulbaceae bacterium (assembly GCA_011391225.1). GTDB lineage: Bacteria > Desulfobacterota > Desulfobulbia > Desulfobulbales > Desulfocapsaceae > Desulforhopalus_A. The sequence goes on from JAABQY010000003.1 coordinate 35,823, forward strand.
GATGAGCATCCTTTTTAATATCGAAAAGGTGCTTTTTTTTCTGCCGGACAAAGACGGTCTTTTGCTGAAAGGGCGCACCTCGACCACCAGTGAACTGCAGCACTTGAGTCAAAGCCTCGCCCTCCCAGTGCAACGCAGTTCAAGTCAGATAGTAAAGGCCTACCTCACCCAATCCCTGACATACCTGACGTCTGAAATCAAACACGACAATCTTGCAGATGTACAGTTGCTCAGTGCCTTCAGGAGTACTACGGTTCTCCTTGTCCCTATTTTTGCACATAAAAAGCCGATAGGTGTCATCCTTCTTGGTCTCCCGCAATCTGTAAAAACACTCTCCTTGAGTGATTGCAAGCTTGTTCAGGTAATAGCTCAGCAAGTTGGGCTCTGCTTTTTCCTGGAAAATATGCAGGCCCGAAAGGCCGAAGAAATTGAGATTGAGAGAAAGGCCGCAATCTCCATGACTGCAAGAAAATTCGCCCATGAAATCAACAACCCACTCGGCATCATTAGCAATTACCTTACAACACTCCGCCTCAAGCTCTCAAAGGAAAATGATATCCAGGAAGAACTTGGTGTTATCGGTGAAGAGATACATAGAATCTCAACAATGATCAATCAGATGGATATGTTCTCCAGCACTGTTTTTCCCGAAATGGCCTTGACTGATGTAAATGCCGTCATCGAAGATATCATCCACATATTCAAAGCACCTCTTTCTGCTGCCTCAGGCACAATCATTACGTTCATACCGGATGGCCAGCTTCCCAAAATACTGACGTCAAAGGATGCTCTCAAACAGATCATCATCAACTTGCTCAAAAATGCTGCCGAAGCAATCGTCGGCGGTGGTAATGTTGCGGTCAGGACCGGGATGCTCACGGATAAACCGCACGACGACGAGGCGAACCAACCAGAACAGATTGAAATCGTTGTAGATGACACAGGGCCAGGGATTCCGGAGGCGATCTTGAAAAATCTTTACAAACCGTTTGTTACGACCAAAACAAGTGGCCATTCCGGCCTTGGTCTGTCGATCGTTCAGAAAACCGTCAAAGATCTTGGCGGCTCAATTTCCTGCATGAGCAGGCCGAATGCCGGCACACGCTTTTCTATCCGTCTCCCACTAGCGAGAAATGACAATGGACTCCGCGCCGAAAATTCTACTTGTTGACGACGAAGAGCGGTTTGCTAAAAGTTTGCAAATCATTCTCGCACACTATGACTACCTGTGTACCGTCGCCTATAGCGGTTCCGAGGCCATCAGACTTCTCAAGGATGAGAGTTATAGTATTGCATTGCTCGATGTAAATTTGCCGGACATGTCCGGGTGTGACATTTTAGATTTTGTTAACACATCCCGAATAAAAACCACTTCCATTATGTTGACCGGCATAAGTACCGTAGAAACCGCTGTCCAGGCTATGAAGCACGGCGCTTATGATTTCCTCAACAAACCCGTCAACCATGAATTGTTAATAAAAACGATCGATAATGCCCTTCGCCACCACACCCTCACCTGGGAATTGGCAGCAAGCGAGAAAAGATTCAAAGTCCTTGCCGAAGCCTCCCTGGAAGGTGTCGTAGTTCATCACAACGGTAAACTCATTGAGGCCAATAATCAGTTTTTCTCAATGTTCGGCTATACCAAGGAAGAACTGGCACAAGGGATATTTATTGATAGATTACTTACGCCCTCTTCCCAGCAAATTGTAAATCAACATATAGAAAACTCCTTTTTTGGAAGATACGAACTTTCCGGTGTAAGAAAGGACGGAACGGAATTCCCCCTTGAGGTGAATTCGCGACAAATCAATTACCTTGATATCCCTGCCCGCGTTTGTGCCATCAGGGATCTTTCGGATCGAGTAAATGCCGAAGAAGAAAAGCTCGAACTCCAAAAAAAATTGGCAAAAGCTAACAAGCTTAGAGCCTTAGGCTTGATGGCCGGCTCTGTCGCCCATGATTTGAATAATATCCTTTCAGGTGTTGTGAGTTACCCTGAACTCCTTCTTACACAAATAAGCACGGATGACAAACTGTATTCCGGGATAAAGCGCATGCAAGACGCGGGAAAGAGAGCAGCGGCGGTTGTCGCCGATCTCGTATTATTGGCGCGGGGTGGTTCGGTTTCAGCAACCGTTGAAAATTTAAACAATATACTTTCCATCCACCTCAATTCCATAGAACACAATGCACGGCGTGCCAAATATCCAAATGTCGTCATACAAACAGACCTTCAACAAAATCTTTATAATACCCGCTGTTCAAGTCAGCACATTCATAAAACCTTCCTCAACCTTATCGGCAATGCCCTTGAAGCAGTGCAGGTGAATGGTCTTATTCGTATAACTACAGAAAACTGCAAGTTTACTCACCCGGAGTCGCTCAACCAGACACCAACGTCCGGCGCTGATTATGTCAAACTTACCATTTCCGACAATGGACCGGGAATACCGCAGGATGATTTAGATCGTATTTTCGATCCATTCTATTCTACAAAAAAAATGGGGAGAAGCGGCACAGGTCTCGGGTTATCTATCGTCTGGAATACCGTCCAGCAGCACAATGGCTGGATCGAAGTGAAAGATAACAGCCCAGGGGCAATTTTTGAGATATATCTGCCGGCAACGACTGAACACATGGTTTCAACCCAAGCTGAAAATATTATTCGCTCCCATAAGGGTAATGGAGAAAAGATCCTGCTTATCGACGACCAACCGGAGCAAAATGAGATCCTGGGGAATTTGCTTTCCAACCTGGGGTATATAACGTATTCGGTAACGAGCGGTGAAGAGGGTATTAAGTTTTTGCAATCCAAAGATGTGCATTTGGTTCTACTCGATATGATCATGGGCGAGGGATTGAACGGACGCGAAACCTACGAAAAAATTCTGCAAATACGGCCTGGCCAGAAGGCGATTATTGTTAGCGGCTACTCCAAAAATGAGGAAATTTTTAAAGCCAAAGCCTTAGGGGTAGCGTTTTGCCTGGAAAAACCTATAACCATGCCAATACTGAGCGTTGCAATACGACAGGCACTCATCAGTTAATGACCTGGTCGGTTCTTCTGACATGCGTGCCGGTTTACATTAACGGGGAAGAGGATGAGTTGGTTAAGATATCAGGCACCAGATGTAATGTTTGTTAACGACCATTGCAGGACTGAGAATGACTATGTTCCTTGGCTGGTGGCCTCATTAGAGCGCTGCAAAGACTCCGTTCACATCTACGGAAAAAAGCAAGAGTTGTTATTTTACAACAACCGATTTCGGACCTTCGACCAGGCGACGGACATTGATTTGCTTAACCTGTATACTGTTTTCAGTTATCTCCAAAAAATATACTGCAATACCAAGGAGGCCATTGATAGTATTCTTGGCATATACGCAAATCCAACGCCTCGATTTTTCAATCTTTTTACAGCGAACAATGGCCCGGCAGTGCAATGCCGAGCATTCCCGGTATTGAAAAATGGAAAACTTCTGGGAGTTGTTGTAGCGGCAGCTGACGGGCAACATCGTGGAGTAGGGATGCATGGAGAGCAGGTGCATGGTAACACTCAACCATGGGGATCGGTGAAAACGGGGCGGCCTGCTCCAAAAGATTTTTCCTCACCACCTCCTGGGTATTAATGCGAAATAAGGGTGTTGCAACACCTTTATTTGGTATCCTTGGTGTTGATGAAATACAACTGCCCATAAAATAAAAGCACAGGACATAGTGATGACAGCCGTACTCTCCTTTCATGGTGATCTCAGACTGGTCTCCGCCGTAAATCTTTTTCAGTTGATTAAGCTCGCCACCTTGTCCGGACACCTGGTAGTCAATTGTGCCGAAAATTCAACCCATTTCCTCTTCACCGAGGGAAAACTTAATTATGGATTTGCTCGAGAAGGACGCAAAAGAATTGGTCAGACACTTCTAGATTCAGAACTTATCACAAACCATCAACTGAATGCCTGTCTTGGTGACCAGAAGACAGCAGGCAAATGGCAAAAACTGGGCTCCATTTTGGTGGAAAATGGCTATCTCAAACATTCACAGATCATAGCTCTTTTTCAAAAACAGGCTAAATCTGCGTTCTTTGAGACGGTTACCTGGCCAGAAGGAAAATTTATATTTATTGATACTTCCCCATTAGTTGAGGGTGACATTATTCTCGAGGAAAATATCGAAGCCCTTATTTTACAAAGTCTGATCTTGCTGGATGATGTCGAGGGGGATATGTCACCAGGTGACTACTCAGGAAACATTTTGAAGGAGAAAGAGCTGAATTCGGACAAATAATTACCCAGCCAACCAGAGCTTTATAATTGACTGACGACTGAGCCTACTCCCTAAGAAAACTTTCCAACTCTTTTGCCTCATAAAAAGCCTTTTCGAAAAACAACCCGGCAGCCGGGGCCGTATGATTGAAGGGAATATCGGAAGGGGCGTGCAGTAAAGCAGCAACCTCCTTCTCCGCTAAGCGGCGACATCCGATTTCCACCAGGACCCCAACCATCCGTCGCACCATATGCCAGAGAAAATGCGATCCGACCACCCGCAGCCTGGTCAGCTCGCCGTCGGTCAGAACCCGGACTTGGTGCACCATGACCTTGGTCGATTTTTTCAGCTCCTGCTTCTCGGCAAAGGCGGCAAAATCGTGCATACCGGTCAGCATCGCCCCGGCCCGCTGCATGGCGGCAAGATCCATCTCGTCGTGCACCCACCAGCTGTAGCGCTTGCCGAAGGCTGACTTGCGGTTGCGCAGGTGATACACATAGCTCCTGGCAATACAGCTATGCCGGGCATGAAAACGGCTGTCCACGGCCGTCACATCCCGCACCGCCATATCCTTGGGCAGGGTCTGATCGAGCATCCGGGTAACTACCTCGGCCGGCATCGCGCTTGCCACCTCTAGATGTGCAACATATTCGAGGGCGTGCACACCGGCGTCGGTGCGGCCGCACCCTTGAATATCGATCGGGATCTCACCAAAGACGCGAACTGCCGCCCTAAGAAGATCACCCTGCACGGTACGGGCATCGGTCTGTTTCTGCCAGCCGCTGAAATTGGTGCCGTCATATTCAAGGGTAAGACGATAGCGGCGAGGCATTCTTTTTTCAGTCATGGTCTACTCCTTATTGGCAGACAGCCGCGTGACGAGTTTGCAAGGCGTCGGCACCTTTCCGCCACGCGGCACCCCTCGGGTTCTCTGGGCCGGAGTGCAGCCGCTTGGCGACCTTCTCGCCCTCCGCATGACCATGGAAAAGAAACTCGCGGAAATCGCTATCCCGCGAGAAAAACAGAAATATGCCCCGCACCTCACTCTGGCCAGGCTGAACAACCCTCCGCTCAGCCATTTGCAGCAGTTCCTTGCCGGCAATGCCTTCCTGAAAACCCCTGCCTTTACGGTTTCCGCCTTCAGCCTTTATAAAAGCCAGTTGACGAGGAACGGGCCGATACATAGTGAAGTGCAAAACTATGCATTAACGCCGCTTTCCGGCGAAGGTTGATATTTTTTACAAACGGTCAGCCACCTCCGTCCCCTGGGCGATAGCCCGTTTTGCATCAAGTTCCCCGGCCTTCAGGGCACCACCGATGAGATGATAGCGCAGCCCCAGGGCGTCAAGCTCTTTTACCAAGCCAAGCTCCGAGAGCTGCCCGGCACAAACCACCACGTCATCCACCTCCAGGAGCTGCTCCTTTCCTTCATGGCGGATGAGGAGTCCCGCCTCGGTAACGGCAAGGTATTCCACCCCGATCATCATCTTAACCCCGTTCTTTTTTAAGATCGACCGATGAATCCAACCGGTGGTCTTGCCGAGTCCCGCCCCCGGCTTGCTGGTCTTGCGCTGCAGCAGATAGATTTTTCTTGCCGGGATTTCTTTCTTTACCTCCCCAAGACCGCCATCGCCGCCATATTCCATATCAACGCCCCACTCACCCATAAAGGTCTCTACCGTTTCCGGGCCGGACCGTTCGTGCAGCAAAAATGTGGCCATATCAAAGCCTATGCCGCCGGCGCCGATTATGGCTACCCGACCACCAATCCGTTTTTTACCCATGAGAACATCTGGATACAAAGAAACGTTCTTGCCCTCGCTGCCTTTGACGACGATTGCCCGCGGCTTGACCCCGGTGCTGATGACGATTTCCTCAAAAGCCTGTAATTCAGCAGCGGTTGGGGCGACCTGCAGCTTCAAGGTGACACCGTGCAACAGCAACTGGTGCTGATAATACCTGAGCGTTTCGGCAAACTCATCCTTGCCCGGTATCTGCCGGGCCAAACGGAACTGACCGCCGATCTCCCCACTTGCCTCAAAGAGGGTGACCCCATGGCCCCTGGCGGCAGCGGTCACGGCACAAGAAAGACCCGCAGGACCGGCGCCGACCACCGCCACTTTTTTGGGGGCTGTAGTTTTCTTAAAAGGTATGATTGTTTCCCGGCAAGCCCTCGGATTGACCAGACAGGTGGCAGGCTGTCTGGCAAAAATATGGTCGAGACAGGCCTGATTGCAGCCGATGCAGGTGTTGATCTCCTGCGCCCGACCAGCTTCGGCCTTTTGCACCCAATCGGGATCGGCAAGAAAGGGCCTGGCCATACTGACCATGTCGGCGCAGCCTTCCACCAGCACCGCCTCCGCCACCTCAGGCATGTTTATGCGGTTGGTGGTCACGAGAGGTATCTTCACCTGGCCCATCAAACGCTTGGTCACCCAAGTGAATCCCGCTCGCGGCACCATGGTGGCAATGGTCGGCACTCTGGCCTCGTGCCAGCCGATACCGGTATTGATGATTGTCGCCCCGGCTCGCTCGATTTCTTTCGCCAGCATGAGCACCTCTTCCCAGGTGCTGCCACCCTTCACCAGATCAAGCATCGACAGCCGATAGATGATAATGAAATCAGCGCCTACGGTTTGGCGGACACCACGGACAATCTCCAGGGGAAAACGGATGCGATTGGCAAAGGAGCCGCCCCACTGGTCCTCGCGCAGATTGGTTTTGCGGGCAATAAACTCGTTGATGAGATAACCTTCCGAGCCCATGATCTCTACCCCGTCGTAGCCGGCATCCCGGGCCAGCGTCGCGCAGGTAATGAAATCGCGGATCGTCGACTGGACCCCACGGTCGCTGAGCGCCCTCGGCCTGAATCGGTTTATCGGCGCCTTGATTTTCGACGGCGCAACGCACAGCGGATGATAGCCATAGCGCCCGGCATGGAGGATTTGCATACAGATCCGGCCATTTTCGCGGTGCACCGCCTCGGTTACCAACCGATGGTCGCCAACCTGCGACGATTTTGCCAAACGCAGCGAGAAGGGTCCCACCCAACCGGCCCGGTTCGGCGCCACGCCGCCGGTAACGATCAACCCGACCCCGCCTTTGGCGCGGGCGGCGAAATAGACCGCCATACGATGAAAGCCGTCTTTTTCCTCTTCAAGGCCGGTGTGCATAGAGCCCATAAGGACACGATTTGAAAGCGTCACAAACCCGAGATCAAGGGCTTGCAGCAAATGTGGATACAATGGCTGCGAAATATTTGTCATTTCTCCAATCCTCTGTCAGTGCCTTCCCTTTGAGGAAGGTTTTCTGTTGCATCGTAAGCTCTGTGTACTATATAGAAGATCTTCTACAACCTCTCCATATTAACCAGTTGGTTAAAAAAAGACTATGCACTATCAGGGCAACATTTTCAGGCCACCGAGTGAAGCCCACTCGATTCTCCTGCAGATAACCACCGGCTGCTCGCACAATAAATGCACCTTCTGCGGTATGTATAAGGGTACTCGGTTTTCTATTAAGGATGACGCCACGATCATGGCCGATATCGACTTTGCCGCCCTGCACTGCCGCAATCAGGACCGGCTGTTCCTCTGCGACGGCGACGCCCTCATCCTGCCGCAGGAGCGACTTCTGTCGATCCTTGCCGCCATTCGCGCCAAACTGCCCTGGGTTACGAGAATCGGCACCTACGCCAACACCAAGAGCATTCGCATGAAGACCTCGGAGCAGCTCAAGGACCTGCATGCCGCCGGAATCGGCATTGCCTATATGGGCCTGGAGTCCGGTGATGATGCCACCTTGAAAAACATCAACAAGGGTTCCGATGCCGAGCGCATGATCGATATGGGCAAAAAGCTGCGTGCCGCAGGCATCAAACTGTCGATCACCGTCCTCCTCGGCATTGCCGGCAGGGAACGTTCGCATATCCATGCCCGGGAAACCGGCCGCGTCCTCAGTGCCATCGATCCTGAATATGTTGGAGCGCTGAGTCTCATGCTCACGCCGAACACCCCGCTTTTTCAGGCGTCGAGACGGGGAGATTTTCCTCTCCTTTCGTCAAAGGAAATGCTTGAAGAGCTGGCAATAATGATTGCCGACACCAACCTGACAAACGGCTATTTTCATGCCAACCACGCCTCGAACTACCTGCCGATCAAGGCCAAACTGCCGAAGGACAAAGAGGCCACCCTGCAGCTTATTGCCCAAGCACTTGCAGGCAAGGTTGGTCTCAAACCGGAATATATGCGCGGTCTATAAAAGCTGCGGCACACCCCAAACGACAAACCCCCTTGCTGCTGTTCTGCAACAAGGGGGTTTGTTTACTGATGATACGAACCTTTTAGAAGCGGTAATTCAGGCCGACTGTAACCAGTATTGCCGAAGCATCGGTGAACTCACCGTACACTCGGTCAGTTGCCTTAACCTTGACTTCACGGGTCTCTTTATAGTCATAGAGCATAGCAAGACCAACGTCCATCTTGTCGTTAATTTTGTATTGGGCTCCAATTGAATACAGCCATGCATCTGAATCGGGCAACTCGAACCCGACAGTTTCAGTCGGAGCAGGATTATTGTCATAGCCAAAACCGGCCATGAGATCAAGGGACTTGGTGACGCCGTAGGTCAGACCGATACGGAAGGCATCGGTATCATCCCAATTTCTTGCCTGCGGAGGCTCGAAGGGATTGCCGGGAATTCTCGGGGTGAAATCGAAATCGAGGTTCTCATACTCGGACCAGAAGGTTCTATCCCAGGTCAATTCCACGTTCAAGTTTGGAAGCACATCATAGGCTACGGACAGAGCGAAGACAGCAGGTCCGGGAATAGTTACTTCGGCATCCAGGGTCATCATTTTGCCCATCAGGTTCAACTTGGCCTTGTCGTCAAACTCAAGATCTATGTTTGATCGATAGGTTGCCGAGATATTCAATTGCTCAATCGGTTTTACCGCAACCGCAGCATTCCATCCCCACTCGACCGTATCCCCTTCCATTTCCCGGGAGAGAGGGATACCAAGACCGCTGGCATCGCTTTTAACCGTGGCATCGGCATAGAGCATCCGGACACCTGCGGCAACAGAAACCATTTTGCCAAAACCGTAGGATACGTTCGGATTTACTTCTATCGTCGTCAACGAAAATTCTTCAGCTGCGGCTTTCTGGTACGGGGTATCCCATTGCTTGGACAAACCGAAAGGAGAAACAATCGCTAACCCGAAACGTGCTCCGCCATATGAGGGAGAAACGACAAATGCTGTCGGCAATAAAAAGTCTTCAGTCTCAGATTCGCCATTATATCGGACAGTACGCGCATCTTCATACTCGATTGCAGTAAGGTGGATCCATGAAGCATCCATCTCGGCATGCCAAGTGTTTTCCATCCAGGACATGTTGGCAGGGTTATAATATGCCGCATCGCCCCTTTTGGCCGATGCAATATTGGCCCCAGCCTTGGCGGTTGAGTCAACCGATTGTTCCGGGATACGCCAACCGGAAGCCATGGCCGACCCTGCAGTTAAAATGGATGTTAATGCCAGTACGGAAATCACTTTTTTCATACCTTTCTCCCTTCAGTGTTAGATTCTTACTGCCGCGGTCCGAAAAATTCTCACCCACAAACCTCTCTCGCCATCGACAGACGCTTCATTAGCCTCCATTTCATACATTATCTTATGAAACAGAAAAGCCTTCCTGCCACACTATAACTTTTACGTTCAGGTAAACAA
>JAABQY010000031.1 GCA_011391225.1 Desulfobulbaceae bacterium
AACTCAAAGGTTTTGACGGTATTTTTTTTGAGTTGGCCTGGTGATACTGCAGGTGGAATTCGACTGCTCGTGAAACGTTCATAGTGCACCTCCTGTCGTTGGGGTTTTTGGCGAAAAAGCCTTAATTCAATCATACCCCATCGTGCTGTTTGGTAACAGGAGTGGCTAACGGGCTCAGGAATAAGGTCTACGGTGAGGTATTTTCACAAACTGAGGCTTGCCAAGGCAAATCTATATCTGTTGAAGCGCGGTCCACCAGCACCTCGAAAGAAATGTTCGGAAACAATGGTTGTTCCTTTCGATGATGGCTGGCCAGAATATGAGGAGACTTTTATTGATGTGCAAACGCTGTGATTGTATGGAACGGGGAAGTGTTGCCACAGGACAAATGACTGAAACATCATGATATCAAGCGGTTGATTGACCCTCTAGTGAGAATTCATGACGATGCTGTAATCTGGTAAAACCGACGTGGATCAGTAGTGGACAGAGATGATAAAGTACCTGGCAGGAGCATAGTGGGTGAACGAGGAAAAACTTGCAAGATCGACCTAAAAAAGATACATCTTCAAGCGTAAATGGAGCGGCTTCGATTAGGAGCCGGTTTTTTAGGACCGCCTTAGAAAGCGATGTCTTATCACCGCGAAGACTACTTATAATTATTTGAATTCATAAAGAAACCGGGGTTTCTCCTCGGTTTATGCACTTCACCGACAATTTCATTCTGATTTGGAGACTAACATTATGCTGAAGCTTGGAGAAAAAGGGGTTATCCCACAGAACGAGGAAAACAGCTACGCAATTGCACCACATATCCCTTGTGGTTTTATCACGCCGGAATTGCTCAGAAAACTTGCCGATGTTGCGGAAAAATACAACGCAAAATCAATCAAAATTACCGGTGCCGCCCGTATCGCCATTATTGGTTTAAAAGAAGAAGATATCGATTCGGTGTGGGAAGAACTTGGATTGGAAAAAGGTGCAGCCGTGGGTCTGTGTGTTCGGAGTATTCGGACCTGTCCGGGAACAACCTATTGCAGGCTGGGCAAACAGGATGCCGTTGGCGTTGGCATGAAATTGGATAAACAATATCATGCCTTGCAGCTTCCTGGAAAATGCAAGATGGCTGTATCGGGATGTAAGCTCTGCTGTGCTGAATCATGGGTAAGAGACATTGGCTTGATCGGCGATAGAGATGGTTGGATTGTTACCATTGGCGGCAATGTAGGATCTCAGCCCCGTATCGGAAAGGAATTAATTACCGGCCTTGATGACGAAGCCGCTCTATTCTTTTGCTCGCAGGGCTGCAGGAAACATCTCCGCCAAAGCAGCCTGCAAACCCTTTGGCATTGCCAATGGATTACATTCATTAAGGCTTAACGATAATAACACCGTACTGACAATCCATGCGCGACGCATTATCATAGGTACTATGATTGTTAGATAACTCGCAGACAGATTGCTGCAACTCGCCACATATTATCGAGTTGTAGCAGTGACCGGCCCCAGACAAGCAGGCAAAACTACACTGTGTCAAGCCACCTTTCCAGGTAAACCCTATATATTGCTGGAATTATTTTTTACCAAAACAAAGAGAGTAAGAACTACGTTTGGTTCCGCCTCTCTTATCGTCGGTTGTACAATAGGTGCTCAATAATGACTGTTCAATCTACTTGATTCCCCATCGCATCGCTACCAGGAGATGCAGTTTCATTACCAGTATCACCCTGATCAACAGTACCTTGCCCAACATCGCCCTGATTCTTACCTCCACCAGCAAATACTGGGGAGACTACCAAACTTAAAACAAAAACCAACGAAACAAATAATGCACAAAATTTCTTCATAACTGTCTCCTGTTTTGCTTGATGGTGTTACTACGTAGCATCAACGACTTCACCAGTGCCTATAATCAGATCATACGTGTTTTCAGTATTCCAGAGCACCTGTAAATGCATCGAGGTGATTATAAGAACCTGCCAAAAGATTTTGCAACACGCGCACGACATCTGCTTGAAGCACATCAGGAAGCATCACATCCTTAATATCCTTAATGTCCAATAGTTCGATATCCACACCCACTTCTAGCGCATCTGTCAATGAAAGCAGAAAAGCCAGCACTTCTTCCTGGGATATGCTAGCCAGATCACGATTACCAACTGAGCAGTAAAACGGTTAAGGACGAACTCACAGGTTTTAACGGTATTTTTTTTGGAATTGGCTTGGTGATACTGCAGATGGAAATTGTCTTGGATACAGCGCAGCCCACAGTTCAATCAGAAAACAGCTATAAAGGTGTTTTTTGTCCTTCAGAAAATCAGAGATTTTTCTTTTCATTGCGGGCCTTGAAGGTGATGCGGTGGTAGGTCTTGGTGGCCGCCTTCTGGGTCAGACTGCGAATGCCGGCCAGCGGATTTTTGATGCGCATGGTTGAGCGGTTGCGAATAACCTTACCGGTGGTACCGGTGGTTATTCTATGGTTTTGTTCGCAGATTTTACGGCTGATAATGGCAAAAAGATTCTCCTCTTCCAACACCCGACGCCGCGCCTCTATAATATAAGGCAGACGATCCTCATATTCGTTATTGGTGAGGTGACTCTTGATGATATCCCGGGAACGTTGGTAGTCATTTATATCAATGGGTATAAAACTGTCTTTCGGGAAATAGTCGGCGGTGTTCGGGGCACCATGATAAAACGGCAGGGTATAGCCGAGAAAGGCGTCCGGCAGCTTTTCGGTAAGATGGTGAACATACACATGGTTCTCAACAGCGATATGAAAGCGGTACGGGTCAAGGGCCTCGGCCTTGTCATTCATCGGATTGACACCATGGCCGTAGATATCAAGTTCCGGCAGCTCATCTTTTAATCGCCAGGTGAAGTCAACGCGAGTGGAATGCAGGGTGATATTGCCGGTCCTCTGGGAACAGACGGTGGAGATCAGCCGCGATTTTTGCGGCGGCGTGGCCGCAGCCATCATATCCCAAGTGATGAACTCCCCCTTAGCAAACGGCAGACCGTAGTGCCAGATCAAGCCGGGATGGTGGAAGATGACGTTAGGGTGTTTCATCGCCCACGGTTCCTGAAAGGTGAGAATACAACCGAACTGGCGCAGATAGTCGGTACCGAAGACGGTAATGGTCGACGGTTCCCCGGTGATCAGCATGGTTTTTTCGCGGGGGCAGTTCAGTTTTTCCTCGGTGAAAAAGGTGTCGCCACGCGGTAGATCCTGGTAGACAACCAGCCAGTCGTAATCCCGGCAATCAACGTCGAAATCAAAGAGGCAAGCGCCCCACTGGGGGATTAAACCAGGAAACTGGCGAAGAAAGCCGGCAAATGAACGGCCCCGGCGCAAACCACGGTGCATAAATTTGACCTTGATTTTTGGCTCAGCCCATTGCGGCTGAGCCAAACCTTGTCGATCCGCAAGATCTTCAATATTAGTAAAAGAAAAAAATTCCTTCGACACTCGTTCCTCACATAATCAGATCCCTGCTGACAAGACCAGGGTTTCTTTAGATCAACAACCGGCCCCACCCTAGTGTACCGACACCTTTTTCCACCTGTCCAGCCGCCAGCCAGCTCCGGTAAAAAACATCTCACACTGGTTGAAAGCGGAAATCCATGTGGTATAAAAGGTATTAACAAGTATCCATCAACACCGGATACAATACCGATCACACCTCAGAAAAAACCATGACACCAGCTATAAACTCGGCAAAAAAGGCGAAAATCCCTTTCACCATTCATCACTATCCGCATGACCCGGCCAGCCCTTCCTATGGTAAAGAAGCGGCGGAAAAACTTGGAATCGACGAAGTGCGAGTTTTTAAAACCTTGGTTGTTCAGCTCGACGGCTCGTCTCTAGCGCTGGGCATTATTCCGGTTTCCATGACCCTCAGCATGAAACACTTCGCAAGGGCTGCACAAGCCAAAAAAGCGGCAATGGCCGACAAGGGGGATGTCGAACGAACCACCGGCTATGTTCTTGGCGGCGTCAGTCCTCTAGGACAGAAAAAAAGATTGCAGACCGTCATCCATGCATCGGCATCTTCTTTCCCGACAATCTTCGTCAGTGCTGGGCGCCGGGGACTTGAGATAGAGCTCAAACCTGCCGATCTGGCTACTCTTACCGGAGCCTCTTTTGCGGCAATTGGCGAAACGCGATAAAATTAAACGCCCCGACCACATCTCATTGTGTCTGCCGGACCGGACCGTCACTCTCCCTGCTCTGGGCTGGCAACCGGTATTTCAACCGGGATTCCTACGCCTGCCGCCGGACCACTGGCAGGCAGGGCGGTAATAGAACTGATAAGCTTGGTCGGCAGCTTAGCAAAGGCACTGATGATCGCCATAAGTACGGCAGCCAGATAGGGGATCGATTGCACCAACAATACGACAATCCACACAAGAGTATCCGGCGGCCGATCAACACCCGGCGCCCGAATCATGGCGTACGCCGCTAGCAGCAAGGCAATGGCAATCATCCCTTCTTCCCGTGCGGATTGCAAGGCATACCAGAAAGGCCTGCCCTCAACCTTTTTCGGAGTCCTAAAAAAGGGCAGATTCTTTGATACCATACCAAAAAGAATGGCCTTGGAGATCGTATGCGACAAGGCCAGACCAGCCACCGCCGAGGCCAGCGTCTGGTTGATTGTCGCCTTGATGCGACTGCGATAAAGATAAAACATCTTGGCCATCTTGAAGACAAAGAACGCCAGCGGCACCGCCGACAAGATAATCATCGGAGGATCAACCTTGGTTGGGAAATGCAGCATACCAATAGACCAGCCGAGAGCCGCTATGGTAAAGATAAGGTTGATACTGTCCGCCACCCATGGCAGCCAACCAGCGATAAAATGGTATCTCTGACCGTAGGTCAATCGACTCTGCTTCCGCCACTGCAGTGCCTTGGCATGATGGCGAATAATCTGCACCGCTCCATAGGCCCAGCGATAGCGCTGCTTCTTAAAATCGATAAAGGTGTCCGGCATGACGCCGCGGCCATAGGTTTTGGCAATATAGAGGGCCTCATAGCCCTTTTCAAAGATACGCAGTCCGAGTTCGGCGTCTTCGGTGATACACCATTCGGCCCACCTGCCGACTTCCTCCAGTATTGATTTACGCACCATCGTCATGGTGCCATGCTGAATAATGGCATTACGCTCGTTGCGGGTTACCATGCCGATATAGAAAAAGCCGCGATACTCTGCATAACACATGGCCTTGAAGAGGTTGTCGCCACCATCCCGGTAGTCCTGCGGCGCCTGGATAATCGCCACCTCGGGTTTTAAAAACTGGGGTACCAAATCACGCAGCCAATCGGTAGACACCATATAATCGCTGTCGATTACCGCCACCACCTCAGCCTCCGCTGCAGTCTTTGCCAAGGCATAATTCAGAGCACCGGCCTTAAAACCCGCCAGTTGACCTTCATGAAAAAACCGAAAACGTGGCCCGAGAGTTTGGCAATGGGCTGCAACCGGCTGCCAAACCGCCGGATCCTTAGTGTTGTTATCGATCACGATAACTTCAAAGGATGGGTAATCGAGGAGGGCCAGGGCATTGAGCGTTTCTATCATCATTTCCGGTGGTTCGTTGTAGGCCGGGACGTGCACCGACACCATGGGCAACTGCTCATCTTTTGCCTCGATAGCCGAGAAAGAGCGCCGGCCGGCACTTGTCCAGATTGCCTCCGCCCATTCATGGGCTTCCACCAAGAGAACAATGACCACACCAATTATGCCGCAAAGCATAAGAAAACCGATGATCATCATTGATACCGTCAGGTACTGCTGAGTGTAACTATAAACAATCCAAACGGCACCGGTGGCGGCAATAAAGGCAATGGTGGCAAGAAAACTGCGGCCACGTTTGCGCAGAGTCGTACTGTCAATGAGGAGGAGGGCAAAGGTAATAATGGCGATTACCACGGAAATACCAGCAAGGATTCGCCACTCCGGAACCTCGATAATCGGCGAAGTGAAGGGGAATTTGGCCTGACGAGAGGCATCAAAGACCCCCCAGTAGGCACCTACCGAACCTTCACTGGTCCTCTTCCATGGCTGATCAAAAGCCTCCATGATATAGTATGTATAATTGAGTTCTTCGGCGCGTTTGATAAAACGCCGGAGAAACGTTGCTTCGTTGAAGGGAGAAGCGACAGCCGCCTTACGGGTACGACCGTTGCTCGGCCAACCAACCTCGGTGATGACCACCGGCTTTTCCGGGAAGGTTTTTTGCAGCATGTTCATATGTTCAACAACATAGCCAACCGCAAGATCGAGATGCACACCTTCCCAGTAAGGGAGCATATGGGTGGCGACGAAATCGACATGGTTGGCAAGTTCCGGATGTTTCATCCAGATATGCCATGGTTCGGCGGTGCTTACCGGCACATCGACTGCGTCTCGGACCCTATCAAGATACTCCCCGAGTTGCTGCACTGTCGTCTCACCCCGCAGCATCGACTCGTTGCCGACAATAATACGGATAACATTGCGATAGTTTTCCTTGGCCAGACGAATGACCGTTTCAATTTGACGGTCATTCTCCTCGAGGTTTTTATCAAGCCATGCCCCCAGAGTGACGTTGAGACCATATTTCTGGGCCAAGGCTGGAATCTCGGCAAGGACGCCCTCGGTCGTATACAGGCGGATGGCGTAAGTTTTGTTTGAAACGAGCTTCAGATCAGACTCGATTTCCGCAACAGTCGGCAGATTATGTTCAATCTGATCATTATGGGCCTGCATCGGAGAGAAGGAAAAGCCCTGAATACGCTTTGGCCAGGGCGGCTCAGACTCCTGCTTGTTGAGCAAGGCCCAGAAACTTATGGAAACAACCGCGATGGCTATACAGATGAGAATATTTGCTCTCGTCATAGTCTATTTTTTATATTTCCCCAAAAAGTTATCGACATTCAACCCCCACGGCAAATTGCCGACATCGTCAATGCCTGAGAGCCCGAAGTAGACTCTGAGAGGGCAGGCCGTCCGCGACCAACCCGGCCTGCATTTGGTAACTCCTGATCGCCTTCTCGGTAGCTGGCCCCAAATGGCCATCAACCTCGCCGATGTAATGGCCGCGTCCTTGCAACCTTTGCTGCAATTCAAGCTTTTCTTCGGCGTTCAGTGAACCGGAAGGCCGGGGCCAGGCTTGTACAATAAAACCGCCGGTGCCGGCCAACCGATCAGCCAGCAAGCTGACGGCAAGGGCGTAGGAATCCGAGTTATTGTAGCGCTTCAGTACAAAAAAATTGCCAAGCATCAAAAAGGCTGGCCCTGCAGCCCCGGCAGGAACTTTCAGCAACGCTTTGTCTTCCGGGCTGGAAAAGGCCGTCCCCCCAGCTCTTTTAAAGCCAAGCTTTGCCCATTCGCTCAGGGCCTTGCTTTCTTCACGTAGTTTCTCTCCGCCTGTAGGTATTACCACTTCATAGCCCCAGGGGCTGCCTTGCTGCCAGCCGTTCGATTTCAACAGATTGGCGGCGGTGGCCAGGGCATCCGGAATAGAATTCCAGATATCGCGACGGCCATTCCCATCCATATCAACACCATAGGCCAAATAACTGGTGGGTATAAACTGGGTATGCCCCATGGCACCGGCCCAGGAACCCATCAAATGGGCACGACCGATCTCCCCGGTCTGGAGGATTTGCAAGGCGGCAACCAGCTGGGTCCGGGCAAACTTTCTTCTTTTCGTATCGCCATAAGCCAGGGTGGCAAGAGCCGAAGGAACATAAAACAAACGCTCCGGCTGCTCGAGAACCGCCCCATAGTTCGATTCCATGGACCAGATCGCCAGGAGTACCGATTGTTCGACACCATATTTCTGTTGCACTACAGCCAAGGTTTGAGCATGCACCTCAGCCATTTTCCGGCCCTTTTCTATGGCCAGCGGATGAACCCGAGTGTCTAGATAATCCCAAATCTCGGTGGTAAACTCTGGTTGAAAGTTGGCTTTTTCGAGGACCAACGGATCGGGTTCGGTGACTCCGGTGAATGCCGTATTCCAGGTGGTCCTGCTGATACCCTCTTTTGATACCGTCGAATAAAAGTCATCAAGCCATTGCTTAAATCCGCCATCCGCAGCCAATGCCGGAGCTGTAGCTGTCGCACCGTGCATGAGAGCTAGTGTTAAAAACACCATCAATATTTTCCGAAGTACCATCTTTTCCAACCCTCATCCGTATGTTGTCTTTCCCAGCAATTCGTATTTAATCGTTTTTCCGATACGGATTACTGAAGCTATTTTGTAAACCATCTCTTTAGCAGAAATATGGAACTTTTCCCAGCCAAATAGGCAAGAGGCTTTGGTTTCGGGCGTTAACGAGTAATACTCCAAGCACCTTGCTCTTCTTTGCTGCCAACCATGCAATTTGGCAATTGCCAAATCAATGGTTTTCGAATAGTTTCTTGCAGCCATGGAACTTCTGAGTGCAATCAACGACGCCCCCGGTCTCCCATCTCTTTTTTTGCTCAGTTTTCTGGCAGCGACAATCCTGCCGATCGGCTCGGAGTGGCTCCTCGTTCTTCTCATCTTCAAGGGTTTTTCGCCGACAAACGTCGTTATTACGGCAAGTGTCGGGAACTTTCTCGGCGCCTGCTCCACCTATCTCATCGGCAGGTGGGGTTCGGATTTTTTCATTCAAACGGTTCTGCGCATAAGCGATAAGCAAATCACACGAGCGAAAACGATGTACGAAAAATACGGGGTGTGGTCCCTCCTGGTCAGCTGGCTGCCGGTGGTCGGCGATCCCCTCTGTCTTCTGGCCGGTCTTTTTGGCGTTGGCTTTGGCCGTTTTTTCATTCTGGTTTTTATTGGCAAATTCTCTCGATATGCTACTCTGGCCTTTTTGGCTCTCAAGGGGATAGGAGTATAACAACACATGAAAGCAACAATTCTACATACAATTTTCGAGATCTTTGCCACCTGGAGCCACCATTTGCCGACCGTTTGCAGCCGGGGTTGCAGCGCCTGCTGCACGCAGAATGTGACGATCACCGCCACTGAAGGTGAGGAGATTCTTCGTTTTATTATTTCTGAGAACTTGTCGCTCTGGTTCACTGAAAAGCTCGCCCTCCAGCGCCGCCACCGGTCGGCGGTAATGACCAACAACGATTTTGCCAAAGCCTGCCTGGAAGGCCGGGAGGCCGATTCTGCCGATTCCCACGACACTGCCCCTTGTCCGTTCCTTGAAGATACTCTCTGCCGGATCTATCCGGTCCGCCCCTTTGGCTGCCGACTCTTTACCTCTACCAAGAAGTGTTCTTCGACCCAACCGGCCCTGGTGCCCGATTATTATTTCGAGGCGGCAACCGCAGTCACCCAGCTTATAGAACATCTCGGCCAAAGGGAGTACTGGGGAAACATGCTTGACGTCCTCCCTGCCCTGCTTGATATCAATGAGTTTCGCGAGATAGGCGCGCATCTCGACCAAACCCTGATAATTCAATCACGGATGCGCACCCTCTCCGCCAAACCTTTGCCGGGTTTTCTTCTCAGCCAAGAAAACGGAGGGAAGGTTACCGCACTTCTGGAAACCATTTTTTCCACCGAGGTGGAAGGTAAACGACTGGAAGACGTCTTGAATGGGAGGTAACCATCTTACAACAGTACAGCGCTAATACCCTGCCCTCATTCCACCAAAGACTGGCTGCCGCCCGGCATTGGACTCCAACAAAAAGTTATATTTATCACCCTGCCATTCGCTGTTTTTCTTGCCGCTAAAAACTTTTCTGTTTCAAAAACCAGGCCCGATTGCTATAGTGCTGGCCATGAAAAAGCCAAATACAACCAAACGAACCAAGTTTATTTTTGTCACCGGCGGCGTACTCTCCTCCCTGGGAAAGGGCTTGGCCTCCGCGGCCATCGGAGCTCTGCTTGAGAGTCGGGGATTGACGGTGACCTTCCAAAAGCTCGATCCTTATATCAACGTCGATCCGGGGACTATGAATCCCTTCCAGCACGGAGAGGTGTATGTCACCGATGACGGCGCCGAGACTGATCTTGACATGGGCCATTACGAGCGGTTCACCTCCGCCGTCATGGCGCAGAAAAACAATTACACCTCGGGACGCATCTACTATTCGGTCATAACCAAGGAAAGGCGCGGCGAATATCTTGGCGGCACGGTTCAGGTCATCCCTCATATCACCGATGAAATCAAGGCCGCCATCCTGCAACTCGACGGCAGTGCCGATGTGGCAATCATCGAAATAGGCGGAACTGTCGGCGATATTGAAGGGCTCCCCTTCATCGAGGCAATACGCCAGCTGCGCGGCGATCTCGGACGAGAATATACCCTCTATATCCATCTAACCCTGGTGCCGTATATCAAAACCGCCGGCGAGGTGAAGACCAAGCCGACCCAGCATTCGGTGCGTGAACTGCGGGCCGACGGGATCCAGCCGGACATTCTTCTCTGCCGCACAGAGGTGCCGCTGGACAATAGCCTAAAGAGCAAGATCAGCTTGTTTTGCAATGTCGCCCAAGATGCGGTTATCACCGCCATTGACGTGGCAACCATCTACGAACTGCCCCTGCATCTGCATCGTGAAGGCCTTGACACCAAGATCCTTGAACTCCTCAACATCTGGACCGGCCAGCCGAATATCAAACCCTGGGAAGATCTTGTCCACACCATCCGCAACCCGAAGAACGATGTGACTATTGCCATTACCGGCAAATACGTCGATTTGACCGAGTCCTATAAAAGCCTGCACGAAGCCCTGGTACATGGCGGTCTCGCCAATGGCACCAAGGTTCGCCTGGAATACATCGGCGCCGAAGATCTCGAATCGAAAAACGTCGCCAGCCTCCTTGAGGGGTGCGACGGCATACTCGTGCCCGGCGGCTTCGGCAGACGTGGCGTTGAAGGAAAGATCAAAGCCATCAATTATGCAAGAAAGAACAAAGTGCCGTTTTTCGGTATCTGCTACGGCATGCAGCTGGCGGTCGTCGAGTTTGCCAGGGATGTCCTGAACCTGCCCATGGCCAACTCCACGGAGCTGGATGAGCTCACCCCCGACCCCGTAATCTATTTGATCAAAGAGTGGTTTGACTACCGGACCAACAAAATGCAGATTCGCAACAGGGAATCGGACCTCGGCGGAACTCTAAGGCTGGGCGCTTACCCTTGCCTTCTGAAAGAAGATTCCAACGCCTTTCGGGCCTATGGTGTAAAAGAAATCTCCGAACGCCACCGGCATCGTTTCGAATTCAACAATACCTATCGCCAGTCTCTGGAAAACGGTGGGCTATCAATCTCCGGGGCTTCACCCGACAATAACCTCGTGGAAATTGTCGAGATCACCGACCATCCGTGGTTCCTCGGCTGCCAGTTTCATCCGGAGTTCAAATCAAAGCCGATGAAACCGCATCCGCTGTTCCGGGATTTCATCAGTGCGGCTCTTACCCACAAACAGTCCCCATGATGCAGATTGCCGTAACCGTCGACACCCCAAACGGTGCGCCGTTGGTTGTCGGCTCCGGCCAACCCCTGCTGCTGATCGGTGGCCCCTGCGCCCTCGAATCGGAGGAACTGGCCAAAACTGTTGCCGGAACCATGCAGGAAATCTGTGCAAAAAATGGAATTTCTTACGTTTTTAAAGCTTCCTTTGACAAAGCCAACCGTACCTCTCTCACCTCCTATCGCGGCCCCGGCCTGGTTGACGGCCTGGCAATTCTCGCCAAAATCCGCCGGGAGTTTCAGGTTCCGGTTATCTCCGATATCCACGATATAAGCCAGGTTACGGCAGCCGCCGAGGTGCTCGATATTCTCCAGATTCCCGCGTTTCTCTGTCGTCAGACCGACCTGCTGGTCGCCGCCGCCAAGACCGGAAAACCGGTGAATGTGAAAAAAGGCCAATTTGTCTCGCCCTGGGATATGGAAAATGCGGTTATGAAAATAAGGGGTGTCGGCGGCACCAAGATCATGCTCGTCGAACGAGGGGCTAGTTTCGGCTACAACAATCTCGTGGTCGACATGCGATCCCTACCGGTTATGCGTTCTTTTGGCTGCCCGGTTATTTTTGATGCCACCCACTCGGTACAGCTGCCAGGAGGTTCTGGCGGGAGTTCCGGGGGACAGCGTGAATTCATCGGTCCCTTAGCCAGAGCTGCCGTTGCCGTCGGCATCGACGGTCTGTTTATGGAAATCCATCCAAACCCTGAAAAAGCTCTTTGCGATGGACCCAACTCCATCCCTTTGCATGAGGTTGAAGATCTGCTTCGGCAAATCCTTAAAGTACGGAACGCAGTCAGCTGACCATGTCCGACCAATGTTCATCATCCAGCGCCAACTATCCCTCCGATTGTGAGGTGATGGAAGGCTACCGCACCATCGCCAGGGAAAAGGCGAGCTTTGAGAATTATCCTGAGCGCCGGTTGGCCCTCGCCAAAGCCAAAGACATCCGTCTCATGCTCCTTGATGTCGACGGAGTTCTCACCAACGGCAACCTCGTCTACACTGGCAATTCTGAGGAAAGCAAAGCCTTCAATACCCAGGACGGCTTCGGCCTCCGCCTCCTGCAAGAGGCCGGTATTGACGTCGGCGTTATTACCGCACGAAAATCCGAGGTGGTGGCCAGGCGGGCCAACGAACTGAAAATGCGCTTTATTTACCAAGGAATGCCGAACAAAAGGGAGGCCTTGAAAGACATCATGAAGGTTTCCGGACTGCGCCCTTTTGAGATTGCCTATATGGGGGATGACTGGCTCGATCTCGTCCTGCTTCAGCAGGTCGGCCTGGCCATCGCGCCTGCCAATGGTGTTCGCGAGGTGAAAGAGGTCGCTCACTTTATTACTGAACGAAAGGGTGGAGAGGGAGCGGTGCGCGATGCCTGCGACCTTATCCTGGCAGCCCAGAATCTTACGGCAAAACTGTTGCAGAAATATCGAAACCGATGAAAATCAACCGCAACACCATCTGGCTCATCCCTCTTGCTTTACTGGTTACCTTTCCTCTCTGGAGTATTCCGGTCGGTGATTTCCTCACCCCACGCGGCGGATTTGATCCCGAGCTGAATAAGGAAACTGCCGATCAGCAAAACTTCACGATGCAGACGGTTACCATCCTGCAAAACCAAAAAGGCAAAAATACGGCAGTCATCCACGCCGCCAACGCCAGAACCAACCCGAGCGACCTGGATGTTGCTATCCTTGATAAAGTCGATGCCCAGATCTTCGACAATGAAGGCAATATCACAAAGATCACCGCGCGGAGCGGTGAGTACAATATGATGCACAAAATCCTTACTCTGATCAAGGATGTGGTGCTCTATAAACCCCAGGAAAAACAATTCATGTATACCGACCTTATGGTATACAACAGCGGAACACACACCGTCAATTCCCCAGGCAAGACAAAGTTGAAAAATGAAAATGCCGAGATTGAAGGAGGGAGTTTTGACTACAACATCACCGACCAAACCTATATCTTCGGCAAGAGGGTAAAGTGCCTTATTAACGGCTTTATCGAGCCGTAATTCTGGTACACTCCTCAACCCGAAACCCCTCCGCCTCAACACACCAGCGAATATTCACGTCCCAGAGCAGCATTCCGAAGCGGCTTTTGTTCTTTTTCTGGCTGGCCGGTCGCGGGTCGTGGCGGATCATTTCCCTGATCAGCTGTGCTACATTTCTCCCGGTCTCTTGTTGATAGCCCGTGCAGAATTCTAACGCCGCCGCGGCGAAGGTTATTCTCACTTCTGCTTGCATACCGTGGGCGTAACCGCAGACAGCAGCTTCCAAGCGATCGCTGTAGGGGACGTACGGCTTAATATCCAGCACCGGTGTTTGGTCGAGAAAATCAACTCCAGCAAGTTCGAGAAATATTAAACCTTTTTCACTGACAATCGCCTCCAGCTTGACCGCCGACAACCCCATATGGTTCGGACGGTGCGGACTGCGACTGGCAAAAATTCCCACTCTTTTTTGGCCTCCAAGCCAAGGTGGGCGAATCGTCGGTTTCCAGCCCTCGACAAGGGTCTGATGGAAAAGAAAATGAACCCAAAGATGGGAAAAATGTTCCAGGCCTCGAACCATCTCATCTCGGTTATAAGGCGGCAACAGTTCCAACCGTGCGGTTGCCGACGGCACCATATTGGGTTGGCGAGGGATACCGAATTTCTCGGTAAAACAGGAATGGATCACGCCAATCGGCTGCATCTTCACGAAAAGAGGAAAATCAATCAATTCTGTTGCCATTTTTTTAGCCTCCTTTTCCAGTTACCCCAGAGACAACCTTCGCCATAGCCCCGATAAACGGGATAAGTCACTTACAAAAAACTTCTCAAAAAACGTGCAAATATTATTTAAAATTGACTAAGAAGCCCAGGCTTTGCTTGGAAAGCGAGCGCTATTACCTTGCCGGAAACTCCATTCCTATGGTATCTGTCTTGCAAACATGTATTCAATCCATTGCTGTCGTCGGAAATGCACCCATGACTTTGTCCTCTCTGCCGAACAGCCTCTCCCCCAATATTGAGGTATACATACAACAATGAAAGTAGGAATAATAGGACTACCGCAAACCGGCAAAAAAACCCTGTTTCAGGTGCTGACAGGCAGCCATTTGCGAGAACAGGCCAGCCCCGTTAAACCGGTTCCGGGAACCGCTGAGATACGTGATCCACGTTTTGATAAATTGGTGGCAATGTACCAACCCAACAAGAGCGTCAGGGCCCGTGTCGATCTCGTTTTACTGCCGAAAATGGAGCAGGAAAATATTGCCAAAGGTGATATTTTTAAAGAAATCGCCGATGTCGACGCCCTCTGCCATGTCGTCCGCGCCTTTTCCGATGAGGCAATCTATCACGCAGAGGGTTCTGTTGATCCGGTCAGAGATGCGGAGATGGTTAATAGCGAACTCATCATGCACGACCAGATCTTCGTAGAAAAACGCATTGAACGTATCGAACTTGCGTTGAAAAAGATCAAGGACGAGAAACAGATGAAAGAATTGGAACTGATGCGGAAGATGCAGGAACACCTGGAGGACGAGAAACCGCTCCGGCTTCTGCAACTCACGGCGGAAGAAGAATCCCTCATTCGCAGCTATCCCTTGATAACTCGAAAAGAGCTGATCCTCGCTTTCAACGTTGCCGAAGAACAGCTGGGCGACCAAGCCTTACTTGAAAAAATAGCCGAAAAATGCCGCCTTGGCAAGATAGAAGCGATGCTGGTTTCGGCACAAGTCGAGTCGGAAATCGTACTCCTTGATAGCGAAGAAGAAAAGGCCGAATTTCTTCGGGATCTCGGCATAAAAGAACCGGCGCTGGGCAGCATGACCAGGCTGTGTTTGAAAACACTCGGCCTTATCTCCTTTTTCACCGTCGGCAAAGATGAAGTCAGGCAATGGCTGGTCCGGGAAGCATCTCCGGCACCGGTCGCCGCTGGAGCTATTCATTCAGACCTGCAGCGCGGATTTATCCGGGCCGAGGTTATGAAGTACGATGAACTTATGGAATACGGCAGTGAGGCCGAGTTGAAAAAGGTCGGAAAGATGTATCTTCAAGGGAGAGACTATACTGTCTGTGACGGTGATATTCTTAATATTCGTTTCAAGGTGTGAAACAGTGTTAGAAGGGTGTACCGGCGTACACCCTTCTTGGTACGCTTAGATTCGACGAGCCGATAGCTGTAATAACGAGAGCCGTCCTTCCGGCTTTGTTCGAAATCTAATCCCTGCTGCCGCCAAAAAAGCGTAGAAGCATGAGGAACAAGTTAATAAAGTCAAGATAGAGGGTCAGCGCACCCATAACGGTACCTTTGCGGACCAGCTCGTCTCCCTGGGCCATTATTCCTTCTTCGCCGATTCTCTTGATCTTCTGCACATCATATGCGGTCAATCCAGTAAAAATCAGCACGCCCAGTAAGGAAATCGCCCAGTTTACACTTGAACTCTGAAGAAAAATATTAACAATTGAGGCGATAATAATGCCGACCAAACCCATGAAAAGAAACGACCCGAATCCAGAAAGATCACGTTTCGTGACCATACCGTACACGGCCATAGCCCCGAACATCCCGGCGGCGATAAAAAATGTGCCGGCAATGGAGGTATTGGTATAAGCAAGAAAAATAACCGACAAAGTGAGGCCGTTCAGGACCGAGTAGCCAATGAAGAGTCCCGAGGCAGTTGCCGCTTGAATCTTTTCTACCCGGGCCGAAAGATAGAAAACCAGACCCAGTTCGGCGAGTACTAAAATCAAGAAAAGGGGGCTGCCGATGATGATCGCAGCCAAGCCGGTACTGGCGGTAAAATAAGCGACAATGCCGGTAAGTGCCAAACCGACGGTCATCAAATTGAAAACCTTGGCAAGGAAAATGGTCGAGGCTTCCTGCCTGGCCTGGGTGATCGTTATCTGATTTGCATGCTCGTACATAGTATCATCCTCTTAATGGTGTTTTACAAAAGATCCAGCGTTTCGAATTTTTCCTTACAATAAGCATTTGTTATCCTCGATACAAGTAGATATACAAGCTACATTTCCGTGCAGTTCTACTCTTATTCACTCTCCGCGATCATCTCTATCATTTCCGACTGAAATGCCTCATCTGCCAAGATCTTACCAGCTAAAGCACGGCAAAGGGCATACCAGACCGCTTTCGTCCAATCCTTCAATATTTACGGAAAATCTCTCCCTCGTCAGAAGCTTCGAGGATGATTGCCGCTTGGTTGTCTTGTAATTCCATCAACATTCCATTCCGTTTTTAAATCAATATTTCGGCTCAACCTAAACCGACAAAGCACCTTGTCAGGTGAAACCAGCGCCGGCAGTACAAGAGTAACAATGCTCGCCGGTCGGGATAAGGAAACCTTCGTCCGGCAGAGTTTGAAGTTCTGATATGTGGGTCTTCACCGCACCATGGTGAAGACCCACCCCGAGATTAAAATCACAGTCATAAAGATAGCCGTCCCAGGATACGGAAATCAACGAACGACACATTAGTTTTTCGACCGCTGCCGGGTTAAATCGCCCAGACAGATTTTGCAGATAATTTTCAGAATTTCCGGAGTTCTTCAGCCAGTCTAGAAAACGCCCCAAAGGGACATTGGCAAAACTAAAAAGATTGGTGAAATAAATTTCCTGTCGCAGCAGGTCGCGCTTGAACTTTTTCTCCAACTGACATTGTTCTCCCGGCAAAAAGGCTCCGGCAGGATTCACTACCAAGTCAAGCTCAAGGCCACTCCCTTCAACACCGTAACCCAACGAATTGAGATGCTTAAGGACCGCCATGCTCCTTGTCCATACCCCTTTGCCACGCTGCGAATCAGCCTGAGATGCGTTGGTCGACGGAAGTGATGCCACCAAGGTAACTCCAAGCTCCTTATATAACTCAATCAGATCAGGCTGGTGCTCGTTATGCAGTGCCACAAGGTTGGTACGGACAATCAATTTTTTCGTTTGTTTGGCCAGTTGGCGAACAAGGTATGTGATATGTGGATTTAGTTCCGGCGCTCCACCGGTAATATCAATGGTGTCGAAGGCAACCCGGGATGCGTAGTTGATAATAGCATCCATGGTCGCTTTTTCCATAACCTCAGGCCGCTGTGGTCCTGCTTTCAGATGACAATGTCTGCAAACCAGGTCACAGAGGTAGCCGACATTTACCTGCAGGGTTGTGGTTTTACCACGTACCAGTTTAAGGCCGTGGGACGCCAAAACCTTGTCAAACGGTTCAACAATTGTTGCCCGAGGTGTGGCAAGGTCGTCGGTCGGTCTCATAGTGAGATCTTTTCAGCGATCTTACGCATCTGAATGCCATGAACCAGGGAAGCGCCGCCGCGAATAGCATTGGTTACATGGACAGCCTCGGTCATCTCTTCAAGATTTGACCCCTTTTCCAGACAAGCGTGGGTGTAGGCATCAATGCAATACGGACACTGCACAGCGTGGGCTACGGCCAGAGCAATCAAGGCCTTCTCCCGTTCTGTCAGAGCGCCCTCGGCGAACACGGCACCATAGTAGTCGAAGAATTTTTCTGCCAGTTTCGGCGCATCCTTGCCGATATCAGAGAATTTGCCAAGATCTGCGGGGTTATAATAGGTTTCCATGTGTTTGTCCTTGTTCTCGATAGTTATGTCTCTCTATGAATCATTTCCCAGCTAATCGCTGTGCTTTTCCAGCTTTGGCAAGCTTCAGAGAAATTATAATACGGACTGATAAAACCGGCGACAAATTTTTTATCTCATCCTTTCCGCAAACCATGAGGACACAATTCCCTCTCCGCCGGCAGAATCGCTGGCCCGTCACAAATACCAAGCTGCCACACTTCGCCAGGGAATTATTTCTTGCGTGCTGCGATTGCACTTTTATCTATCACCGCACTTATTTTGATTTTTGACTTAATCCGTGTTTCAACAGGTATAGATTTGCCATGGCAAGTCTCGGTTTATGGACATACCTCACAGTTAGGATTGTTTCTCTGTATACGTATCGTAATCTGAAATTCAAAATATCAGATATACGATTGTTCACGATCTTTTTTTTCAAGATGCTCATTGCGAGCACGCAAAAAAACCTGGTTCTTCTATTCTTTTTAGCTGTATATTGGGCTAATATTTATGAAAAAAACCAACTCGCCTGCAAAAACAGATCCCGTTTTTCGACATGAGGTCGTAGAATGGCGCCCGACAGTTTCTAACATATCTTCTGGCTGCAAAAAATGGCTGAAAATATGAAAGGGTATCCATCTCCTTTAAACCCGAACCATGTATAACTTCGAAAACCAAAAAATCCCCTTGCATCTTCCGGTACTCGAAGGCGTCCAACTGCAACCCTGGTTTACAACAGCCATCATTGACGAGGGATTGCAACTGATACGCGATGAAAAGATTACCGGCTTCAGTTGTCTTCGCAATGCGACAGGGGCACTGGTTGGCAAGAAGGCGACCGTCACTCTGCAATTTGCCAAAAGCACAAAACTACACCAGGGCTTTTTCATAGAGACAAGACACTGCGGGCTCTGCCGTCTCAAAACCGATGAAAAAGGCTGCACCCACATGGCCGCACTGGCTATTCTCAGCCTCATTATCCCGACCGGGCAGACAAAAGCTATGCCGATACCGCTGGCCTTTACCGGGAGCAATTGGCAAAAGATCGGCAATTTTCTTCATGACTGGCTGCACCGCACACAATATACGGTGTTGCGTTCTGCTGGCGAGGATTTTTCCCTTTGGCGGATAACACCTGCAGAAGGACTGGTACAGATCACCATTCCCAATTCCTGGCAAGACCAGGGAGAGCTGCTCCTTTTCCCCAAGCCTCAGAAACCAGGCACGGAAAGAGAAAAGCCGGAGAGCGGCGGTGCTCTTCTCAACAGCCAATTGCGGCTGCGGGTCATGAGCGAAAACGAACGTGTCCTGGAAAATACCGGAAACAGCAGCATCGGCTGGCAAAAGGATACCTCTTTCTGGATGTGGTTGGCGCGAATGCTTTACATGCGCCATGGCGATAAGATTCCGGAATTTTACAAAGATTCGACGACTTCTCGCTTTATCCTGCAAATCGGCAGCGAAAAAAATGCGGGGGCATTGACCCTCATTGCGCCAAGAGAAAAGGTTTGGGAAATGGTTCGAACCCTCCCTTTAGAGTCCGAGGTGACGAAGATATTGCCGGCTGCAAAGGAGTGCTACCGGGTGGTTTTTAATACTGATGACAGGCTTGAGGTCATTCCCTGCCTGACTCTCACGGACGGCAGAATCCTTGCCCGCCATGACCTGGCCGATCAACGCTTTTCCGCAGCCTATTATCTTGAAGGCGAAGGCTTTTTGCCGAC
This sequence comes from Desulfobulbaceae bacterium, assembly GCA_011391225.1. Classification (GTDB taxonomy): domain Bacteria; phylum Desulfobacterota; class Desulfobulbia; order Desulfobulbales; family Desulfocapsaceae; genus Desulforhopalus_A. Next base: position 19,783 of record JAABQY010000031.1, read on the forward strand.
CACCCGCCTTCCCGCCGAGGGGATACTCAAAAAGCCTTCGGCCGAGTCTGCGGCACTGCCTCTTTTTGGTTTTTTGCAGAATGAGAAAACCCGCAACGAGCTGTTTTCAGTAGCCGCCAATGATATCCCTGCCTTTCTTAACAGCAACCTCCACTCGCTGCACCATCCGGATAATATCGTTGCCCCGGAGCTGTTGCACCTGCAAGTCCGCGAATTTCCCGACCGGTTGATTATTGATTCCTTTGAAGAACAGGACGACTGGTGCTATCTGTCCTGCCATTACGGTCTTGGCAATACCAGTATCACCTTGAATGATATCCTGACCGCCAGGAAGAAAAGACTGACCTGTCTTCCCGGAAAAGAATGGCTGCAAATCGAGGGGGGACCGTTGTCCTGGCTGTATGATCTGGCCGAAGACCGTATGGCCGCCGACGGCTCCGGCAAGCTCCGTCTCAGTTACCGAGAGATTCTTGCCCTTACCGCCGTCATGCCTGAGATCAACATAGACATCAAGCAGAAACCCGCCCACAAAAAACTGGCAAGTTTGCTGAACACCGCCTGCTGGGGCGATGACGCCCTCCTGTCCCAGGTACCAGCGCATCTGCGAGCCTATCAACGCAATGGCCTGGCCTGGCTGAACCGGCTGTTCACGCTTGGGATAGGCGGGCTTCTCGCCGATGATATGGGACTCGGCAAAACCCATCAGGGCCTGGCCCTGCTGCAGATGGCGATGCGGGACGGCAAAAAAGGATTGATGCTGGTGGTCTGTCCGGCCTCGGTGGTTCTCAATTGGGCCGAAAAAATCGACGGCTATTATCCGGAGCTTCCCTATGCCGTATATTACGGACCGCAGCGGGATCTGGACAAAGCCATGCAGCGGGGACTGATCCTCACCACCTACGGTGTCGTCAGGCAGGACCTGGAGCAACTTCGCCTTTGTTCCTTTGACATCATCCTCCTCGACGAGATCCAGAATCTTAAAAACCGCACCACCGCCATGCACCAAGCCGTTGCGGCGCTGAACAGTCGGGTGAAAATCGGCCTCACCGGAACACCGATCGAAAACTCCCTGCAGGATCTCAGGTCGCTCTTTGACATCTGTCTGCCGGGGCTTTTAGGCAGTGAGCGGGAATTTCACCGCAACTATGTCCAGCCGATAACCGAGGCCGGCAACACCCAGGTGCGCGACCGGCTCGGCCGTCTCATCCACCCCTTTATTCTCAGGCGCAGCCGGGGCCAGGTGCTGACCGAATTACCTGAAATAATAGAAGATAACCGGATATGCGAGCTTTCCGCCGACCAGATCAGCCTGTATCGGGATGTCCTCAAGGGTCGGGAAGAGGATCTCGAAGAACTGGCTGACGATAACGCGGCGATCCCCTATATGAATATCCTGGCAACCATCACCCGCCTCAAACAAATCTGCTGCCACCCTTGCCTGGTGCAGGATTGCCAGGATGCGAACGAGTATAACAGCGGCAAATGGGATCTGTTTGTTGAGCTCAGCGAGGAACTGCTCGCCGCCAACATGAAATTTGTAGTTTTTAGTCAATATACCGGGATGATAGCCCTTATTGAAAACTATCTGCAAACGGCCGGAATCGGTTTTTCCAGTCTGAAAGGCGATATGCCGGTCGGCAAACGACAGAAGATGATAAGTGAGTTCAACAACAACCCTGACTGCCGGGTGTTCTGCGCCAGTCTTTTAGCGGGTGGTGTCGGCATTGACCTGACCAGTGCCCAGGCGGTCATCCATTATGACCGCTGGTGGAACCCGGCCCGGGAAGAGCAGGCCACAGCCCGGGTACATCGGATGGGGCAGAAAAACGTCGTCCAGGTGTTTCGGCTGATTACCAAAGGGACCCTGGAGGAAAAGATCCATAACTTGATAAGAAAAAAACGAAACCTTGCTACTTCCCTCATCCAGGAGGATGAGGCCGGCATCATCAAACAGATGGACCGACGCCAACTGGCCGAGCTGTTCAGCTTTGCCCCGGCCATCGCCGGATAAAGCAGCGTCCCACAGGCTGTTTGCGGGACGCGCTTTCCACGGTTCGGGCCAGATTGGTGAAAACAACATAATCAAACGACGGGGGAGCCGTCATTTCACTTTCGGCTGATAAGCTGGCGAATCTCTTGATCCTGAAGAATCTGCTGGACGATATCGGCAAGTTGAGTATTGAGCATTTTTTCAAGATCCGGCAGATCTGGACGAGTTGCCGAATCGTTGTAAGCCTCCCGCTTGAAAACTCGGGTAAAAACGGCTCCCCGGTTTTCCACGGTCAGAACGATATGGGTTTTACCCTCGGCGGTATAAAGCAACTTCTGGTGGGTCACCTGGACCAATAATTCATTGATAACGAACTTCAAACGAACCGACGAAGAAG
>JAABQY010000032.1 GCA_011391225.1 Desulfobulbaceae bacterium
GAGGAAGGCAATGCCTAAAATAACAATAAGTTCAGGGGTTCCAAGTCCAAACATGGGGTTCTCCGATTAGTTGGAATATGATAAAATTTACTTAGGCTTTGTTATCAGTGTCTTTGTCGGATTCTTCGAGTTTCTTTGATTCCGCCTCTTTTTTGGTGGCTTCCTTGAAATTCTTGATGCCCTTACCAATTCCAGAACCAATCTCAGGAAGTTTTCCCGCACCGAATATGATCACTATTATCACCAGAATAACTATGAGTTCCGGCATACCAAGTCCAAACATACATTACCTCACTTTCAATACGACAAATTATAAAAAACTGCTGTTGAAGTCGCAGCAAATACCAAATTGATGTTCCAAGACATTAGAGTAGTCTTTTCTTCTTGTCAAGGTTCGCGTCGTCAGGCGGATCAATGGCCGGCCTTAAGGTGTCCCCACTTTGGCCGCAATAAATGCCTGGATTTTACCTTTTTCCGGATCCATAAGCTCGCAACGCGAAGGTTTGTCTAAAATACCGGCAAGGGATGCCGGGACATCAAGCGATTTGCCGATGGTCTGTTCAACGACCGCGGCGAATTTTGCTGGATGGGCCGTGGCTAAGCACACCATGGGAACCCCGACTGTTTTAAATTTTTGCGCAGCTTTCACGCCCACTGCGGTATGCGGGTCGAGAATATAATCGTGCTCTTTGTAAAAAGCAGCGATGGTTTCTGTGACTTCACCTTCAGATACGGCAACGGCAGCAAAATCCCGGCGAATCTGGTCGTGGTAGCCGGAAAGATTAATCTTGCCGTTTTTGGTGAATTCCTCCATGAGTTCTCTGGTGCGCGAAGGGTCACTGTCTAAAAGATAATACAGATAACGCTCAAAATTCGACGCAGCCTGGATGTCCATGGACGGACTGGTTGTGATTTTCACCGTGGCCTGTGAATAGTCGCCCTTGGTGACGAAGCGGGCGAGGATATCGTTGTCGTTTGTCGCCAACACCAATTGACGAATAGTGCCCGGGGGGAGCATTTTCCTGGCAATATAACCTGCGAAGATATCGCCGAAATTTCCAGTAGGGATGGCAAAATCGATGGAGGAATCCTTCTCGTGGGCCGAGACGTGCAGACAGCCCCGAACATAATAGACGACCTGGGCGAGAACCCGGGCCCAGTTGATGGAGTTGATGGCTCCCAGTCGGTATTTGTTTTTAAATTCTCTATCGTTGAATATTTTTTTGACAATAGCCTGACCATCGTCAAAAGAGCCGCGGATAGCAATGTTGAAGACATTGTCGTCGAGAACGGTGGTCATCTGTTTTTCCTGAACCGGACTGACGCGCTGGTGGGGGTGAAGGATGAAAATGTTGATTCTTGCCTTGCCGCGTACTCCGTAAATGGCGGCGGAACCGGTATCACCTGAGGTCGCACCGATTATATTGAGAGCAGAATTATCACGGTTTAACAGATACTCAAAGACATTGCCAAGAAACTGCAGGGCAATATCTTTGAAGGCAAGGGTCGGTCCGTGGAACAATTCAAGGATATGCAGGTCGCCATGGTGCACAACAGGGGTAATATCCGGAGCAGCAAAAGTTGCATAGGACCTGTTAAGGATGTCTTTGAAGTCGCTGACGGGAATATCATCGACAAATCGCGACATGACTTCAAAGGCCAGGTCGGGATAGCTCAGTTTTTGCCAGGAGGCGAAAGTGTCGGTACCGATTCGTGGGATGGTACGTGGCAACAGCAGCCCTCCATCTTCGGCAAGACCCATCAAAACAGCCTGAGTGAATCCTATGGGGGGAGTTTTCCCCCTGGTGCTTAGATATTGCATAATCCTAGCCCTCTGCAGGATAAGATTTCTGGAGATGTACTGAAGTTGCGAATTGCAAAAATGTTAACAATCAGGGATCTCATCTTTAAGATCAATGTTGTAAGAGTCATCCGGTTTCGATGGCAAGGCGTTTGGCCTCGGACCAAAGGCCTTCCAGATCGTAAAAGTGCCGTTGTTCATGATAGAATATATGGACAATAACATCGTCAAAATCAAGGAGAACCCACATCCCTTCAGTCAACCCTTCTGCGGAAGATGCCTTGACTTTCTTGGAACGCACCGCTCCTTCGATTGCCTCGGCTAAGGCCTGGACGTGGCGGGTGGATTTGCCGCTCATGATGACGCAATAGTCGGTGAAGGTAGCCAGTCCACGGACATCAAGGATTACCATGTCTTCCGCTTTTGTATCGAGTCCGGCACCGGCGCAGATTTGCGCGAGCTCATGGCCGCTTTTTTGCAAATATTCTTTCTTAATCAGTTTCATGGTCGGTTGTGCCCTTTTTTTTCGGGACTGTCAATGTGTTTTGCTTTGCTGGCTTTTCTTTCCGGGGAGGAAATAGAAAGCTGAGTGTACCATTTTTTGCAAGAAGGAGATAGGCGTCGAATGGCTTTTTCTTTTTTGATATGAACCCTGCTATCAGTTCCGTCTTTCCCTCAGAAAGGAGCTGCATGATATTTTTCTCGCTGACCGCCTTGGAAAGGATGGTCTTGCTGATTTTCAAACCCTTTTTTACATCACCGTCGAGGGCCGATTCGGACATATATGCCATGGGGGTGGCAAAGACCTTGGTCTGGTCAATGGGTGACAAGCCAAGAATTGTTCCCTGCTTGACGGTAGCGATATCCAGTTCGTCGATTGAAGTGGCAAAGATAAACTCAATTTTTGCATTGATTAGGCGAACCGAGGCGGTGAAAGGTTTGCCCTTTTTGGACCTGAAGTCGCTGAAGGGGCCGATGGTTTTCCCCTGTATAAGGTCGACTACCTCACCCTCTGTCAGCATACGACCGCCGAGAATTTTGCGGACGCTGATCTTTTTATCTAGAGAGACAAAGGCGGTGGGGGAAGAGAAGAAGCGCACCCCATTCACCGGGCTGAAGGCTGCTTCGGCTCGAATTTCCCCGGCCTCAAAATTTTTCACCCGGTCGATGATCTGCTGGGTCATGGCGCGAATTTCAGCCATGAAATTTTCACGGGTGAATTGGCCTTTGAGCATTCTGTTGAGTTTATATTCCCATTCTCCGGTCATTTCTGGAGAGGCAAGTACCTCAATTTGCATAGCTTCAAGCAGAGCCAGCAGTTCGAATGCCTTGCCGGTCGGGGTAAGATCTTTGCCTTCCCGCACAACATACTTTTCTTTGATCAATTTTTCGATAATGGCAGCTCTTGTGGCTGGGGTACCGAGACCGCGCTCTTTCATGGCGTCGGCAAGTTCTTCGTCTTCAACGAGTTTGTCGGAATTTTCCATGGCCGAGAGCAGCGAGGCCTCATTGAAGCGTGGCGGCGGTGTGGTTTCGTGGTCGGCGATGTTGATTTCATTACAGCTTACCGGGGTGTTCGCCGGTATCGGTGCAAGCATTCGGTCCTGGCCGTCTCCGCTGGCGTTACCGTAAATAGCCTTCCAGCCGGCCTCAAGGAGGATTTTTCCCTCGGTGAGGAAGGTTTCTCCTTCGACCAGGGAGACTCTTCTGGTGTTTAAAAAGACAGCTGGAGGAAAAAAGACCGCGAGAAATCGTTGAACCACCATCTGGTAGATCTTTGCTTCCGGTTCGGTAAGACGTGTCGGCAGAATGGCAGTGGGGATAATGGCGTGGTGATCGGAAATTTTGCTGTTGTTGAAGATCCGTTTGTCCGGGCGGACGTATTTTTTGGCCAGGGCCTCTTGTGCAAAGACACCGAATTCCCAAGTCGTTTGGCGCTGTAAAACGTCCTTAACTGTTTGCAGATAATCTTCCGGCAGATGCTTGCTGTCGGTTCGTGGATAGGTGAGAACCTTGTGTCTCTCATACAACGACTGGGCAATGGCCAGGGTGTTTTTCGCGGAAAAACCAAATTTTGAGTTTGCCTCTCGCTGGAGCAATGTCAGGTCGTAAAGTTGCGGGGAATTTTGCGAATTTTTTTTGCTTTGTTCTTCAACTGTCGCTGGTTTTCCGCTGCACTTGGTGATAATGGCCAGGGCATCATCTTTTATCCAGATGCGATCCGCCCTATCAAGTGCCTCGCTGGATTCACGGGAAAAGGCAGCATCAATCCATTTTCCTCCATAGATCTGGTCATTGCAGGCAAACAGCGCCTGGAGGCTCCAGTAGGGTCTGGCAACAAAACTGAGGCGTACCCGCTCTCTTTTTACGAGAAGAGACAGTGTCGGGGTCTGTACTCGACCACAGGGCGTAAGGAAGAAGCCACCTTTGCGGGAATTGAAACCGGTAAGCGCCCGGGTAGCATTGATGCCTATCAGCCAGTCTGACTCGGAACGACAGAGGGCAGTATCCTCGAGGGGCAGCATTTCGCTATTGTCTCGCAGGGAAGCAAAGGCGGTGCGGATGGAGTCCGCCGTCATAGATTGCAGCCAAAGCCGCTTAAAGGATTTCTTGGCAACCGAGGTGTCCCAGACGAACTTAATGATATATTTGAATATCAGTTCACCTTCGCGACCGGCATCGCAGGCATTGATGATTTGCCGGATATCTTTGCGCCGGATCAGTTTTTGCAAAGCACTTAATTGACTTTTGGTGCCGTCAAGACCTTTGAGGGGAAAGGCCTCCGGCAGAATTGGCAGGTTTTCCATGTCCCATTTTTGATATGCCGGGTCGATTTCTTCCGGAAAGCATATTGTGACAAGATGGCCAATGGCATATGAGACGACATAGTTATCGCCTTCGAAATGGGTCCGTTCCTTAACGAATTTTCCCGGCAGACTTTTTATTAGATCTGCAGCAACACTTGGCTTTTCAGCAATAATTAGAATTTTCTCGGTCATGAAATGGGTCTGTGGCGGGTGTTAAAACGGGGCATTCAGCTCTGAATCAATAAAGGGGATGCAACTCGGTGACAAATGCATGGAAGATCGTTACGCCGTTTCAGAAAATTGAGAGTTATTCTTTAATTACAATATTTTATATGTAAAAGTAGAGCATAGAAGCAAATCGTGCAAAAATATGAGGGTACTCGGAACTGTTGATTAAGTAAAGACACAACCTTGGTTCGTCAAACAGATTTATTGTATAGAAACGTCCTGGCAGTCGGAATCAAACGGTTATATCAGTCAAGATTCTGATGATTACCGGGGGAAGAGTGCTGATGTGGGAGTTTAAGGTGTGGTGTCGTGGTTGGAAGTCGAACGGAATGTGGACTTCCAGCTTGACATTGCCTTGATAGTATGATTAAATTGCGCCTCGGATAATTCTCTTTAAGGATAGCCCAGATGTTGATTCTGGGGATATTCTTGAAGCACGGAAGGCGTTTTCCGGTTCTGCCCTTCTGGCGGATGGTTGTGTTATACCTCCTGTTTTTGTTCGAAGCGGGACGGCTTTCGGAAGTGGGCTTTGCCCGCTTTTTTTTTGTGTTTGCATGTGAGCCTTAGCTGACGCCGATGGGTGACAGAGAGCCGGGCTCAATAGGGTCCTAGGAAGATGAGCCAGTTAATTTTAGATAAAGTGCAGAGTTTTCTGCAAACCCTTCTGCCCACCCTGGGGCTTGTGCTTTTTGAAGTTCAGTTCCGCAGGGAAGGACATGGATGGGTATTGCGAGTTTTTATCGATGCGGAAAGCGGCGTTAGCCTCGATCACTGCAGTATCGTCAGCCGTGAACTTGGGAATTTCCTTGATGTCGAGGACTGTATCGATCACGCTTACCATCTGGAGGTTTCTTCGCCCGGGTTGGAGAGGCCACTCAGATCGATAGGCGACTTCATTCGCTTTCAGGGCAAAAAAGCCCGGGTGAAGCTGCACAACGAGGTTGATGATCGCAAAGTTTTGGAAGGTGTTATTGAGGCGGTGGGCGAAGGCTTGATACATCTGAAGCTCGCTGATGGTGGTTCGGTGCAGTTTTCTTTAGAGATGATGAATAAAGCCAGGTTGACCATCTGAGCCGAACGGCCCGAGGTTGTTTCCAGATTGTATATTACTCCGCTTGGCAGAGCGGAAAGTCATAAAAAACGGGGTAAAAGAATGCTCTCAGATTTGAAACGCATAATCGACCAGATCAGCCGAGATCGAGGTTTCGACAAAACATTACTGATAGAGGCGATCGAAGAGGCCGTGCAGTCTGCTGCAAGGAAGAAATTCGGGAGTCGCCGCGAGATCGAAGTACGATATAACGAAGAATACGGTGAGGTCGAGGTCTTCCAGTTCAGAAATGTCGTTGAAGAAGCCGACGACGACCAGACGGAAATATGTCTCAGCGACGCCTTAAAGCTTGATCCTGAAGTGCAGATAGGCGATGAGCTTGGGGAAAAAATGGAGGACATCAGTGAGCTCGGCAGGATAGCGGCTCAATCGGCAAAGCAGGTTATTATCCATAAGATGAAGGATGCCGAAAGAGAAGTTATCTATGATATGTTCAAAGACCGTATCGGCGAGGTGGTAAGCGGCATAGTTCAGCGTTTCGAGCGGGGCAATATGATTATCAATCTCGGCCGCACCGATGCAATATTGCCGAAAGACCAGCAGATAGCCAAACGCTCTTTCAAACAGGGTGATCGGATCAGGGCTTATCTGAAAGAGGTGCGCCAGACCAGTCGTGACTCGCAGCTTATTCTGTCACGGACATGTGATGAGTTCCTGTCGAAATTGTTTCAACTGGAAGTACCGGAAATGGCAGAAGGTATCGTTCGGGTTATGGGTGTTAGCCGTGAACCCGGGTTTCGCGCAAAAATAGCCGTCAGCTCTTCGGAAAGTGACGTCGATCCCGTTGGCGCCTGTGTCGGCATGAAGGGGTCACGGGTGCAGAACGTCGTGCAGGAGCTCCAGGGTGAACGTATTGATATTGTCACCTGGAGCCCGGACCCAGCCAAATATGTGTATAACGCTCTGGCACCCGCCCATGTCAGTATGGTTATGGCTGATGAGGATGCACATTCCTTGCTGGTCGTCGTCCCCAATGATCAACTCTCTTTGGCCATCGGCAGACAGGGACAGAACGTTCGCCTTGCTTCTAAACTGATTGGCTGGCGGATTGATGTAAAAAGTGAACAGCGCTATGCCAACCTGGCGGATCCGGGATACCAGTCTCTTCTCGGCTTGCGGGGAGTCGACGAAACCCTGGCAGATCAACTCTTGGGTAAAGGCATTCCTACCTCAGGCGTGCTGGCTCAGAAAAGTGTTGATGATTTGATGGTGATACGTGCCATTGATGAAGAATTTGCCCAGGCACTCATTGCTGAGGCAAAGACTAATCCTTTTGCCGGGCCTGCCCGTGTCAATCCGGCTCCTTCTGCTGTTGCTGTAAGTGATGGCGTGGCCGAGGGAGTGGCGAAGGACGAAGTGCAAAATGATCCTCCAGATGGAGAGGAAGGGCAAGAGTAGGTAAGCCTCCTTTCATCAGGGCAAGAAAATAACTGTGGTGATGGTCAGAACGTGTGTCTCCTGCGGAATGAAAAGACCTAAACAGGAGCTTTGTCGCTTTGTGTGGCGCGATGAGATGCCGATGCAAGACCTGCGGCAGTCGGAACCAGGGCGAGGAGCTTACTGCTGCGAGGGGGAGAAGTGCCATCGGACCTTTTTAAAAGAGAGAAAAAAAAATTGGAAAAGAATTTTTCGTCTTTAACCAAAAAGTTCTAATATTTTATTTTACCTGGCGCTGGACTGCGGCACATGGCTGAGAGTCCCAACCTGGGTGAATTTACTTTTGCAATGCAATACGGGAGTCAGGGATGAGCAGAATCAGGGTGTATGAGCTGGCCAAGGAGGCCGGCATGAGCAGTAAGAAGTTATCCGATAAATTATTGGAATTGGGCTTTGATATTAAGGGCTACAGTTCTTCGGTTGACGACGAAACGGCTAAGAGTATCCGGAATGCACTCCAGAAATCGGTTAATTCCGAACGGGTGGAAAAACGTGTTGCAAGCGAAGGTGATCGACAGTCAGTACTTCGGCGCAAATCGACGGTCATCAGGCGTCGGCCAGCCGCCGTGGCTGATGACTTGACAGCTGTGGAACCGGAAGCCGAACAGCCGCAGGAAGTTTTCGAACCAAAGGTCGACGAAGCACAAGCCGCTTCGGTAATGGCTGCCGATGAAGTACAGGCCGAGACTGAGTTACACCGCATAACGAAAAAAGCTGCCGAGTTATCTGAATCCCCTCAAACTACAGCCACTAGAGAAGAAAGCACATCTCTGCCAAAGCAGGTTGAAGAGAGTAAACAGCGGGTTGATTATCAACATGCAAGGGTAATATTGAAGAGTGAAGTGCCGAAGTTGCAGATAGAAAAGACTGATTCCGACGGTGAGTATGAAATACTCGATGAGCAGGTCCAGGGAACGCCGGAGGTGGGTGCTGTCCCACCACGCGAGAGCACCGGGCATATAACCTCATTTGCACGACCTGAGAAAAAAGACAAAAGGGACAAAAAACCACTGCCTAAGAAAACCATGGCCAGAGTTGTTCGTACCATCGAGTTGCCGGTGGCAGTTGAGGAAATACCGGCGGCGGCCCGCCCGAAGAAAAAAGTTGTTAAACCGATGCCGCAGAGAAGGTCTGGTCCTGCTGGGTCGGCGGCTCCGGTTGCGGCAGCAAACGACGATGCCACGCGGGTCAAGAAAAAGGTTAAGAAGAGTGGGGGCTTAGATACTGACAAGGAAAGCGAATTTCGGCGTGGCGCAAAAAAAGGTGAAAAGAATGTAAAATTCACCCATTTTGCCCAAGATTACCTGGACCGCGAAGGCAGTGCACGGCGGGGCAAACGTGGCCGTAAAATGCCCAAGGTGATTGCACCACCTGCGGAAATGAAGGCAAGCAAAAAGCGTTTCAAGGTGTTTGATATGATCAGCGTCGGGGAACTTGCCCAGCGCATGAAGATCAAGGCCAGCGAGGTGATTGCCAAGCTCATGGGGCTAGGGGTCATGGCGACCATCAATCAACTGGTGGACACCGAAACCGCCATGCTCATCGCCGCCGACTTTGGCTATGAAGTTGAGCAGGGTATCACAGAGGAGATAGGTGTTCTTCTGCTTCAAGAAGCAGAAGAAGGTGGCGAGAGATTGTTGCGCTCTCCGGTTGTTACCGTTATGGGACATGTTGATCACGGCAAAACCTCGATTCTTGATGCCATTCGTAAAACAGATGTGGCCTTGGGCGAGGCAGGTGGAATAACCCAGCATATCGGGGCTTACCACGTACGATCGAGTGCCGGTGATGTAACCTTTGTTGATACGCCAGGTCATGCTGCCTTTACTGAAATGCGTTCACGCGGCGCCCAGGTGACCGATATCGTTATTCTTGTTGTTGCCGCCGATGACGGCGTTATGGATCAGACCCGAGAGGCGATTAATCATGCTCAGGCAGCGAATGTGCCGATTATTGTGGCGGTGAATAAGATAGACAAAGAAAACGCTGATATCGACAGAGTTAAACGCGAGCTCTCCGACCTGAACCTCATGCCGGAAGACTGGGGTGGTCAGACCATGTACTGTGAGACATCAGCAAAAAAGAATATCGGCATAGACAATCTTCTTGAATCGATTCAAGTGTTGGCCGAAGTTCTAGAATTGCGCGCCGACTCGACCAGGAAGGCCAGGGGCCGGGTAATTGAAGCTCAGCTGCATAAGGGCAGGGGGCCGGTGGCAACCGTTCTTATTCAGGAAGGAACGCTGCAACCCGGTGACTATTTTGTCGTCGGTCAGCACAGCGGCAAAGTCAAGGCAATGCTTGATGACAAAGGCCGAAAAATAAAAGAAGCCGGGCCTTCCATACCGGTAGAGGTTCAGGGATTGTCCGGGGTACCAAGTGCCGGTGACGAATTTGTAGTAGTTACCGACGAAAAAATGGCCCGGAGTGTTTCCCAGGTGCGGGCATTGAAAGCCAGGGAAAGTGAGCTCGGCGCTAACAGCAAGATTTCTCTTGACAAGTTGTTTGAACAGATGAGTGAGGCCGATGTTCAGGAACTGCGCGTAGTTCTCAGGGCCGATGTTCAAGGAACACTTGAGGCTTTTGCCAAAGCGGCGGAAGATCTTTCCACCAAATTGATCAAGGTCAGAATATTGCACGAAGGTACCGGCACAATTACCGAATCGGATATCCTTCTCGCGTCCGCTTCCAACGCGATTATTATCGGCTTTAACGTCAGGCCGATTGTCAAGGTCAAGGAACTGGCGGTCAAAGAAAACGTCGATGTCAGGTCGTACGATGTTATCTATCACGCCCTCGACGATATTCGTAAAGCCATGGTTGGCATGCTTGAGCCGACCTATGAAGAGCAAGTTGTCGGCATGGCTGAAGTGCGCGAGATATTCAGTGTCCCGAAGGTGGGTACGATCGCGGGCTGCTCTGTGCTGGATGGTAAGATTCTGCGCACTGCCAAAATTCGTGTGCTGCGTGAAGGAGTTGTCATTTTTACCGGTAAAATTGAATCTCTTCGGAGGTTCAAGGATGATGTTAAAGAGGTGCTTTCCGGCTTCGAGTGCGGTATTGGGGTCGAGAAATTTAATGATATCAAAATCGGCGACAATCTTGAGGCCTTCATTATGAACGAAGTCGAAGCAACTCTTTAACTCCGACAAACGGGATAAGCACATTGACGAAATTCATACTTAAAAATCAAGAAATGAATTTCTAAGGTACGAAGAAGGAAGGTCTGGCATTGAAGACGTGGGATCCCAAAAAGACACTCGACTCCCTTGGAGTCGGCGGAAAAAACGAACAGAAGCGCTCATCCCGGGTGGCTGAGGCCATCAGAAATGAGCTGGCGATCCTGGTTGTCAGCAAGGTACAGGACCCGCGCTTACATAATCTCAGTATCTCACGGGTTGAGGTCAACGACGACCTGAGCCTGGCCCAGGTATTTTTTACCGTTTTGGGGGAGGGTAAAGAGGCCAGGGAAGCAGAAAAGGGACTACACCGTGCCAAGGGCTTTATGCGAAGTCATATTGCCCGAACCCTCAATTTGCGCTTTACACCTGAGCTCCAATTTCGATATGATGATGTTGTGGAGAAGGTTGCTGAGTTGGAAGAAATTTTTCAGGAAATTGCTCATGAAAGAGAATCCCGAAAGGATAATCCCTGAACGGCTGCTAGCAGAAATCCATGGCGCGACAAATATCGTCTTGCTCACCCATTCGCATCCGGATGGTGACGCACTGGGATCTCTTTTTGCCTTTGCCGATATTCTCGAGACGCTTGGGAAAAAGGTTCTTTGTTTTCTCGAGGAACCGGTTTCCCATCATTACGATTTTCTACCGGATATCCAGCGGGCCAACACCAGTCTTCAAACTTTTCGACAATTTGTAATCGATGCTGGAGCAGATATTCTTATGGTCGGTCTTGATTGCGGAGATGACGATCGGCTTGGTAAATCCAAAGCAGAGTTTTTAAAAATCGAGCCGTTTCTGGTAATTGACCATCATCGGTCGCATCGCACCTTTGGGACCATCAGTTGGGTTGACCCCTGCCGGTCTTCTACCGGTGAGATGATTTATGAATTGGCCCAGGCCCTGAATGTGCCAATAAGTTATAATTGTGCCTATAATCTGTATGTGGCGATCTGTACCGACACCGGTTCCTTTCGGTATGAATGCACAACCCCTCGAACCATGCACATCGCAGCCGACCTTCTCGATAAAGGGGTGCGACCGGAAGAGGTCGGCAGTCATCTTTATGATAAATACAGTGTCGAACGGCTGAAGCTCATGGAAATGGTTCTTGCAACCATAAACCTCTGCGCTCAAAATCAAATAGCTTTTATGCATGTGTCCGGCAAAATGCTTAAAGAGAGCGGTGCAACAATTCAGGATGTTGAAGGCTTTGTCGATCTGCCGAGATCTCTTCATTCAGTCAAGGTGGCAGTTTTGTTGAAGGAGACCAGTAACGGCGTCGTTGCTGTCAGCATGCGGGCCAAAGGACAATGCGATGTGGCGGCGGTTGCCAAGGGGTTTGATGGCGGCGGGCATCGCAACGCCGCGGGTTTTCGTTGTCAAGGAAAAACCATCCAGCAGGTACAGCAAGAACTGCAGGATGCGCTGAGCCGTGCTTTGCTATGAGGGAGGCATGGGGTCGTATATGCTTTTCATGCGCAACAAAGTGCCAGTTGCCGACTGCGATGCAGCATGATTGAGGCAGGTGTTTTTCTTATCGACAAACCTCCAGGTATCTCGTCTTTTGCTGTGGTGGGCAGGCTACGGCGAATTTTGCAGATGAAAAAGGTCGGACACGCTGGAACTCTTGATCCCTTTGCCACTGGCCTTCTTGTCCTTTGTGCGGGGCGGCCGGCTACCCGGCTTATCTCTGGGCTGATGGAAGGCGATAAAGAGTATCTGGCGACCTTGTTGTTGGGGGTTGAGACTGAGACCCTTGATACCGAAGGAGCAGTAACCAGACGTCATCCGGTTGGAACCATCGCCACATCAACCATTGAAGATTGCCTCAGTTGTTTCCGCGGTAGCCAGCTGCAGACGCCCCCAGTCTATTCGGCATTGAAGCATCAGGGAAAACCTCTCTATTATTATGCCCGTAAAGGCATAAACATTACAAAGGATGCGAGGGAGGTTGCCATCAAGCTTCTCGAACGTACTGATGGCAATGCAGATATAGAAGGAGACGAAGCCAGACTTGGTGTCAGGGTTGTTTGCAGCAAGGGCACCTATATCCGTTCTCTGGCTGCCGATATGGGCAGGCATTTAGGATGCGGGGCGCATCTGGTCCAATTACGGCGGATCAGGAGCGGCTGTTTCTCCATTGATGAGTGCTTGAACTGGGATGATCTCAGCGGTGATGATGCCTTGGAGCACTGCATGAATGCGATGATATCTGTTGAGCAGGTGTGTAAACTCTTGCAATAATCGCCCGAGTTGGCTAGTGTACGCCCGATAAAGTTATTTTACCAGTTTTGCTGGGTTGACAAAGTATCTCGCTGGTCTGCTTGGTTCGCCACCAAATGTGCAGACCCTGTTGTTGGTTTAAGCAGTAACACCTCGTTGATAAACGGGAATTTGTACTAGCTCCATTTAACTATCAATTATTCATATTTATTATACATTTTCAGGAGGATTGTCGTGGCACAGTCAGCAGTAAAGAAAAACGTAATCATTGAAAAGTTCAAGATCCATCCTACCGATACCGGGTCTTCAGAGGTGCAGATTGCCCTTCTCACCGATCGTATTGAATATCTTACTGAGCATTTCAAAGTTCATAAGAAGGATCATCATTCACGGCAGGGCCTTCTAAAACTGGTTGGTCAGCGTCGCAGCCTGCTTGATTATTTGAAGAAGAAAAATCTCGACAAGTACCGAACTATGCTCAAGGAACTCAACCTACGCAAGTAGTTCGTTGTGGGCCGGACCGCTTGTGGTTCAGGGCATAGTGCTGTTTTATCACCTCAAACAGTTCCTTGATGTACGAACTGTTTGAGGTTTTTGTTGTTTATGGAATTTCGAAAAAGAAAGCATACGGGGCTGGTGGATAATCCAGTCAGAGAAATTGGCGCTGCGCCTTTCCCTGATGCTACAAACATCTGGAGAAAACATGTTGAAAAGAGTTGAAGCAGAAATCGGTGGTAAAATTATTTCCATCGAGACAGGAAAAATAGCCAAGCAAGCTTCAGGGTCAATTGTCATACGATCGGGAGATACTATGGTGCTGGTTACCGCAGTAGGTGCCAGTGAAAACAAGCCCGAAGCCGGGTTTTTACCCCTGACTATTGAGTATCAGGAAAAACTTGCGTCGGTAGGAAGGATTCCCGGCAATTATTTTCGCCGGGAAATTGGCCGACCGAGCGACACCGAGGTATTGACCTGCAGGATAATCGATCGCCCGATGCGGCCTCTG
Source organism: Desulfobulbaceae bacterium (assembly GCA_011391225.1). GTDB lineage: Bacteria > Desulfobacterota > Desulfobulbia > Desulfobulbales > Desulfocapsaceae > Desulforhopalus_A. The sequence goes on from JAABQY010000032.1 coordinate 13,796, forward strand.
TTTGCTGATGGATATTGTGCCGAAACCCAGGTTATTGCGACGGTTCTTTCTGCTGATCCGGATGTGCAGCCGGATATTTTGGCTTTGACAGGCGCCTCATGTGCTTTGACCCTTTCTGATATCCCGTTCAAAGGTCCAGTCGCCGGCGGACGTGTTGGTTACATCGACGGTCACTATGTCATCAATCCGACAATCTCCGAGCTGAAAAATTCCTCGATGGATATCGTTGTTGCCTGTACCCGAAATGCTGTTGTAATGGTTGAGGGCAAGGCCGACGAACTGAGCGAAGACGAGGTTCTGGCCGGCATCTTCCATGCATTTGAACATTTACAGCCTCTCATTGACCTGCAGGAGCAATTGCAGAAGTCGGCAGGGAAAGCAAAGCGTCCCGCGGTTGCCAAACCGGCGATTGATGAAGCCCTCCGAACCAAGGTTCAAGCCATCGCTGCAACAGGAATGGAAAAGGTTTTCAACACCTTTGATAAACTCCAGCGTGGCTTGGCCTATGATCAGCTGAAACAGGAGGTTGTTGCTGCCCTCGATCCTGAAAAGGCCCGGGGCAATGAAGTCGGCGAATTACTCTCTGCTTATAAAAAGTCCTTCATGCGGGACAAAATTGTTAATAGCCAAATTAGAATAGGCGGGAGAAGATCTGATCAAATACGAGAAATCTCTTGCGAGACTGGATACCTGCCGCGAACCCACGGGTCTGCCTTATTTACCCGTGGCGAGACGCAGGCGCTGGTTTCGACAACCCTCGGCAGTGAACGGGACAAGCAACGGGTGGAAACCTTACATGGTGAAGTCATCAACCGCTTCATGCTGCATTATAATTTTCCCCCTTACTGCGTTGGTGAGGTTCGCGGCCTGAGAGGCCCCTCGCGTCGAGATATTGGACATGGCAACCTGGCAACCCGTGGTCTTGAGGCGGTTCTTCCCGCTGAGGAGGATTTTCCTTATTCAATTCGGGTGGTTTCAGAGGTTCTTGAATCGAATGGCTCTTCGTCCATGGCTACCGTATGTGGAGGGAGTATGGCCATGATGGACGCCGGTGTTCCCCTGAAAAGTCCGGTGTCCGGTATCGCCATGGGTCTCATCAAGGAAGGTGACAAGGTTGTTATTCTTTCAGATATTCTTGGCGACGAAGATCACCTCGGTGACATGGATTTCAAAGTGGTAGGGACCGGCGAGGGCATTACCTCGCTGCAGATGGATATCAAGATTGATGGGGTTGATCGGCAGATCATGGGCCAGGCCCTAGCTCAGGCTAAAGAAGGACGTGTCCATATCCTGGCTGAGATGAAAAAGAGCATTGCCAAATCTCGAGAAGAAGTGGCCGAACATGCCCCGAAGTACATGGTTCATAAAATTAATCCCGATAAAATTCGCGATTTGATTGGACCTGGTGGCAAGATTATTAAGGAGCTGTCCGCCGAGTTCGACGCGAAAATCGAGGTCGACGATACAGGATTGGTGAAAATGTTTGCCCTCAACGGTGAAATGGCGGATGCGCTTGTGGCGAGAGTCAAGGCCATAACCGCCGAGGCCGAAGTTGGGGCAATTTATAAAGGCGTGGTCAAAACAATCAAGGATTTCGGGGCCTTTGTCGAAATTTTGCCGGGAACTGATGGCCTGGTACATATCTCCGAGCTGGATATCAAACGGGTGTCTAAAGTTACCGATGTGGTCAAAGAAGGCGATATAATCGAGGTCAAGGTCCTGGATGTCGATAATCGCGGCAGGATTCGCCTGAGTCGTAAGGCACTGCTTGAGGAATAGCAGATGTAGGTAAGGCAAATCGAAGTACAAAAGCCGGTGCCTGTAGAGGGGGCCGGCTTTTTTTATGTGCCGATGATGGCAGAGATTTTAAACTCTACAGGGCCGTTATGGATGAAAAGGAAATAAAAATTTGTTGGCAGAGACCAGAAGCAACGAGTGACCTCCATCTGCCGCGCTATGAATCGGCAGGAGCCGCCGGTATGGATGTGGAAGCGGCCGTGCAAGAGGACCTGACCATAGAACCTGGTGAGACTGTCCTTGTACCGACCGGCTTCGGAGTTGCGCTGCCCATTGGCTATGAACTCCAGGTTAGACCGCGTAGCGGCTTGGCTGTAAAATATGGACTGACCATAATCAACAGTCCGGGGACTATCGATTCGGATTATCGTGGTGAGGTCAAGGTGGCTCTGATCAACCTTGGTCGAAAACCATTCATCGTGCACCGGGGAGATCGTATTGCTCAGTTGGTTTTGGCGCCGGTGACCCGGGCACGGTTTGTCCTGGTCGAGGCTCTCGAGCAGACAAGTAGAGCTGCCGGGGGCTTTGGACATACCGGAATCTAGAGAATTTAGCGATGCGCTTTTCAATACTTGGCAGCGGCAGTCGAGGAAATTCGGTCTTCCTTGAGAGCAAAAAGACAAGCATTTTGATCGATGCAGGATTTTCCTGCAAGGCGATTGAGTTGCGTTTGCACTCTATTGGCCGGGAGTTGAGTGACATCAGTGCCCTGTGTCTCACCCACGAACATAATGATCATATCAGCGGTGCAGGGATTCTTTCCAGGAAATGTAAGATTCCGGTGTACGCTAACACATGTACCTTGAGCGCCGGAGAAAAAAGACTGGGAAATCTTTTTGCGAGAAAGGAGTTCGAAACCGGAGATTTCGTGCAGATTGATGACCTTATGGTCCGTTCCTTCAGGATTTCCCATGATACCGCAGATCCGGTCGGTTTTGTAGTCAGCGATGGCCATAGCAGTATCGGCTACTGTACCGACACCGGCAAGGTCTCCCATCTGATGCTGCAAAGGTTGCGTGGTTGCAGCGCCTTAATCTTAGAGTTTAACCATAACCTGGAAATGCTGAAAAACGGGCCTTATCCCTTACCCCTGCAACAGCGTGTTCGTTCAAACATGGGCCATCTCAACAATGAAGATGCGGCAGCTTGCCTCGCTGATCTCATTGGCCCGCATCTACAAATCGCCGTCCTTGCCCACCTCAGTGAGACCAACAATACTCCCTTACTCGCTCGGGAGGCTGCCAGGGCTGCTGTGCGGCAATGGGGCGAGACTGCTTTGCTCATTGCCGCACAGGATAAGGCTTTGCCGCTTGTGGAAATTCTAGAAGATGTAAAAAGAGAGTAGGGAGAAGACATGGAGAGATTCCCGGAACACTTCTTCCGTGTATTCTGTGGGGCATGGGTCGTGGTGCGACTTCCATAGCCTTTGCCGATAGGGTTTTCGACAAAAAAGAAGATCAAGGAATTTTCAGCCTTTCGGCAGCTTGATCCTTTTCTCTTTAGTTATTTCCGGGTTGGATTTATACAACACAAAAACCTTGCCGATGAGTTGGACCAGGATACTCTCCGTTTGTTCAGCAACCGTCTGTGAGGTGGTGTGTTTTTCAAGTCCACTGTTGTTGCCGATCTTCACCTTGATCAATTCATGGTTCAGCAGTTCTGCTTTAACGGTAGCTATAATCCCTGCACTCATACCTTCTTTGCCGATCTGCACCAGCGGGTTGAGAGGATGGGCGAGTGCTTTCAGGAATTGCTTTTGCCGGGAAGTAAGCGTTGCATTGGGGCGGGGGAGAATTTCAGGCATTGAACTTATATGTTATGATTGGGCGAATGCGAAATGAGGTTATGCCTTTTTGAGTTTCAAGACACTGCCGGGGTAAATGAGGTCTGATTTCAGATTGTTCCATTTTTTGATTTCAGATGTTGAGGCACTAAACCGCTGTGAAATCGTATATAAGGTATCGCCGTTCTGGACATTATAAGAAGCATAGGAATCGGTTGCACGAACTTCCGTGATATGCATTTTTCTCTTTTCCGGTTTTAAAACCAGCTTCGGAGCCTTTTCCAGTCCGGCGGTTTTCTCAAGTCCTATACGGCTGGTTTTTTCACCGGCGGCAAGGGCATCGCGCTGGTCGATATACAGTGCGAGCTGTTGACCTGTTTTGACTGCTGTAACGTTTTTCAAATTGTTCCAGGACATGATCAGCTCAGGTGGGACATTATACAGCTTGGAAATTCTGGAAACGGTTTCATTCGGCTTGACCTGGTGCATAACGAGATTGTCCTGGTTAGCGGCTTTTGTCTTTGCAATATTTTCCGGGAGGAGTTGATAGGCGATAATGTTGTATGGAATTCTCAAGTTCTGGCCAGAACTGAGATTACCGCTTCGGAGATTGTTTGCTTTCAAAAGGGTGGTTTTGTTTACGTCGTATTGAGCGCATATGGACGTGAGGGTGTCTTTTTTACCTATTTTGTGCGTTTTGTATCCGGTAGTGACAGTGGGGTGTAAGCGCGGCAGGTTCTTCATCGCCAGTGAGGCCGTGGCGTAAGGAATTTTCACCTCATAATCGGTGACGTTGGGTGGTGTTCTGTTCTGTCGAAGTTCGTGATTGAGTTGTTTGATTTTTTCCGGGCTGCTGTTGGTGATCAGAGCGACCGCTTCGAGACCCATCCCAGGCCTGACGGTGATGACATCGTAACGTGGGGGTGGATGGTAGACAAGTTGAGTGAATCCAAATTTTTCCGGCTGTTTGGCAATGATAAGGGCGGCGATGAGCTTAGGTACATAGCGTTTGGTTTCCAATGCGAGATAGTCTTTGTTGGCCAGATCCCAAAAATTATCAACATTGTGTTTAGAAAGGCCGTTGCGGATCTTGCCTGGACCGCCATTGTAGGCGGCAACCGCGAGATGCCAGTCACCGAACTCTTTATAAAGATCGCCAAGAAAGGCTACTGCGGCTTGAGTGGATTTCTCCGGATCACGACGTTCATCGATAAACTTGTCGATTTCAAGATTATATTGTAATCCAGTGCCCTCCATGAATTGCCAGAGACCAACAGCCATAGACTTTGAACAGGCGAGTGGATTATATCCACTTTCAATCATCGCCAGGTATACCAGCTCGCGGGGAAGACCAGCCTCAGCCAATGATGCCTCCATCATCGGCATATAGGCGGCAGATCTCTGCAGCCAATGGGCAAATTGTTCTCTAAATCCATTCTGGAAAAAATGGAGGTACATTTCCACCTGTTTGTTCAAAACAACCGGGAAATCAAAGGATACATTCAGGGTTGGATCAAAACTCATCGGTGAATACGGTCCATTCCACATGCCGGTCTGGCTCAATGCGCTCAACTCCTGATCCGAACACATTTCTGGTTCGTTGTCCTGGAGTTCCCGGTCAGGCTCGATTGATGCATTGTATGCAATGATTTCCTGGGGGCCACCTTTGTGGATTGTCCCATAATTCATTTTGTCGGCACAGGCGGAAAGAAATATGAAAAGAGACAGAAGAACGAGGGTCTTAACAATCGTATGGGGTGTTTGTGTCATTCGCCAATCCGGTTGTTGTGCACTGTTGAAAGGCCCTGTAAAAAGACCGCTGACTTGACAATAAGTCTGTTGAGATATCTCTCTTAACCTAGTACATTCAAAGCCGACAGAACGATATCGGCAATTGACAATATATAAAACCGAACTTTCCGGTAATTGCAAGGAATATACTTCCAACTCTCCGTCGAGGTTGTTTTTTCTCCCTCTTGTTTTATCTATTCCGCCCTAACCATAGAAGAAATATGTTGAAAAAGATTTTTATTATGGCAATGGCTTTTTTCATCATCGTCACCGGGGCCGTGCTCGGGTGGGTGTATTGGCAGGTTGTTGTCGAGCCGGGTGAGGAGATCCATCAGGATAATATTCGTCGCATTCTTGGTAAAGAAAGTCTGGTCTATTATAGTGATGGCACAACAAAACTTGGCGTGTTTTTTGATACTGCCCATCGCCAGTATGTAACTTACGAAGAAATTCCAAAAAGTTTTGTCAATGCCCTGGTGGCATCTGAAGATGAACGGTTTTTTAAACACTTGGGTTTTGATCCGCTGGGTATTGCCCGGGCTATGTTTCGTAATGTTCAAGCTGGAAAGATTGTGCAGGGCGGCAGTACCCTGACCCAGCAGACAGCCAAAAATCTTTTTAAAAGACCCGACAGATCACTCCAGGCGAAGCTAAAAGAACTCCTTTTTGCCCTGCGATTGGAATACCATTACCCAAAAGAAAAGATTTTCGAATTTCATGCCAATCAATTTTATGTAAGTGGCAACGGCCACGGGTTGGGAGTGGCAGCGAGGTACTATTTTGACAAAAAGCCGCAAGAGCTGACGATGCTCGAATGTGCCTTCATTGCCGGCAGTGTCAAGAGACCCAACTACTATAATCCCTTTATTAAAAAGACTGAGCAAAGCGTCGATCTTGCCAAATCAAGGGGCAAGACGCGTCTCGAGTATGTTCTTGGAAAAATGCGAGATTTGGGAATGATCAGCGCTGCCGAGTACAATGAAAGCATGGCCAAAGACCTGCAATTCACCCAAGGTAAAGTCGGATATGCTCTCGATTATACAATGGAAATGGTTCGTGAAGCGGTGTCCTCATCGGAGGTGCTGAATACCCTGGAGGGGAATGGTGTCTCCAATATCGCTACATCAGGGGTAAGGATTGTCACCACGATTGATCAGCAGCTTCAGGAAAAAACCTTGTCCATCCTGCGAGGGGAATTGTCCCACCTCGATGTTCGACTGCGGGGATATGAAAGAAAGGAAGTGCAGGCAGAGTTGGCCAGACTTGATTACAGTGGTGATTCCGTAGTACGAGAGGGTGAGTTTCTTTTTGGAACCGTTACTGAGATAAACGGCAAGGGCAAGGATATACGCATAGGTGTCGAACTTGATAAAAAACTTGGCCGGGGCGTCATTGATGCCTCTGGTTTGTCTGAACTCGTTAAGGCCCGGGTAAAATGGCAAAAAAATCTGTGGAGTGAACCTGCCGCCGGAGATCAGGAACAATTAATCGAAAACGTGCAAAAAGGCGACAGAGTGTGGGTAAGTGTCCGTTCTGTCCCGAGCGCACAGACACCCCTGTTTGCCCTGGAGAGGTATCCCCAGGTGCAGGGTGGGGCGCTGGTATTAAAAGAGGGAGCTATTCGAAGCATGGTCGGAGGAACCGAAAATCGGTTTTTCAATCGTGCTATCCAGGCCCGGAGAACAATGGGGTCTGCCTTTAAACCGCTGGTGTTCACCGCTGCTCTGCAGTTGGGTTGGAACAGTACAGATATGCTGCGGAACAGCAGAAATATTTTTGTCTTGAACAGCCGAGCCTATTTCCCCCGACCGGATCATAAAAGTCCTTTTGACTGGGTTTCCATGGATTGGGCCGGAGTGCACTCGGAAAATCTTGCTTCCGTGTGGCTTCTTTCCCACCTTTGTGATCAACTCACCCCTCTGCAGTTTCGTGAAGTTGCTGAAAATCTCGGATTGGCGCCGAAGGTAATAGACGGCAAAGAAGAGCCCTATAGGAGCTATAGCGTAAGAATTCGCGATCGTTATGGAATTCAGGTTAATCGTGAAGTATTGCGGGAAGCTGCGTATCGCACCGCTGTCGAAAACCTGGAAACCGATTTCATTTTCGATGGGTTGGAGGCGGAGTATAGGATTCTTAAAGATCTCCCTTACGGGCTCAATTTCGACCGATATACAGAGGAGGTTGACGATGAAGTGCGACAGAAGGATGACGCCCAAACCAAGGCGGAAAACGATGAAAATTCTGTGCGCAAGAAAGTTCTGGGCAATCGCTACGTTTTACTCCAACCCCTGCGGGAGGAGCTGGCAGCATTCAGATCGGTGTTTGATAAGCACGCTGACGGCGGAGAGGCAGATCCCTTTATACGGGCACCATCGGCTGGGCTATACACGAATGGGGTTAATCATGAGTTTTCCTTTTGCCGACCCGAAGACGCTTCACCGCATTTGACAATCATGGATGGAGAGCGACTTCGCACCCATCTCCAGGGTTTGAACCGTTCCGAATCCATGCAGTTTTGGCAGAAAATAAAATTGAAAGATAGTTTGAGCGCAGGCACCTTTGATAAAGTCGAAGAGCAGATAGGCGAGGAATATCAAAAACTCAGCAACAGCCTGCCGTACAGCTTTCACGTGCTCTCTCAGATCGAAGATTTTCGTATAACCGTTGGACTTCATTATATTATCCAACTGGCAGGTCGACTTGGAATAAAGGGGGGCTTAGAGCCTGTTCTCTCCTTCCCGTTAGGCTCCAATGTCGTTACTCTGCTGGAAGCAACGCGAATGTATGAGGGACTTGTTACCGGAAGGGTAACGACCTTTGGGGATATCGAACAGGAGGAGAGTAATGACTCCCTGGCGATACTCAACCGCATTGAATCCG
>JAABQY010000033.1 GCA_011391225.1 Desulfobulbaceae bacterium
GCAGAATCTCGATCGAGAGATGGCCAATATTCTTGGCCAGGCGCTCCAATTTCACGGAATCATTGCAGTACTTCCTTTTGATAAATATGGGGGAAGTCAATCTGCAGACTGGAAAAAATTAGGCGCCGACTATACCATTTTGGGGCAATTCGCCTTTTCTGCAGATGTACTCAAGCTGGAAATGAGACTTCAAGATGTCGCGGGAGATGAAATCATCATGGGAAAAACCTTCTCCGGCAGCATGGAGCAGAAGGACCAGATGCTCTTTAAATTTTGCGACAGTGTCATAGAGACATTAACAGGCAAACCTGGAATTGCCGCCACACAAATCGCCTTCGTTAATAGGGAAAACACCGTAAAAGAGGTTTTTATCACTGACATTCTCGGAAAAACCCTCAAGCAGATTACCAGGCACAAACATCTCGTTGTCTCTCCAAGATTTGTCCCCGGCGGTATTTTCTTATCCTACACCTCATATCACAGCGGCAATCAAAATCTGTATATTACCGACCTCCGCCAAGATAAAACTACCCAAGCACTTTCTCGGCGAAAAGGTTTAAACCTTGCCCCTTCCTGGTCTGCAGACGGTGAAAGGATGGTTCTGACACTCTCCATGGATGGCAATCCCGATCTTTATCTTCTGGATAAAAAAGGCGAAATTATTGAACAATTAACTAGTCGCTCAGGAATAAATGTATCTCCAGCCTGGTCACCAGATGGTTCGACGGTTGTATTTGTCTCCGACAGAACCGGAAAACCACAATTATTTGCTTTAGACATGCGAACCAAAGGTATTCGGCGTTTAACTTTTGAAGGTACTGAAAACGCTGAACCGAGTTGGTCACCAACGGAGAACACCATTGTATATTCGAGTCTACGGGATGGTGTGTACCAGCTTTTTACCATGAACCCACAAAACCCAGCATCTCCAAAACAACTCACCCACGATTTGAGTCATCATGAAGCGCCAAGCTGGTCACCAGACGGTAATCAGGTTATCTTTGCAAAACGTGATGGCAATAAACAAGCTATTTGCGGTATAATGAAAAACGGATCCTTCGAAAGAAAGTTATTTAGCTTTCCTGGCAGCCAGACATATCCACAATGGTCGCGTTAATTTACACTGACATCATTTTTAAAACAGGTTACAAGATTATGAAGAAATTCGTCATTAACATCCTTTTTGTATTTGCGGTCGGCCCATTTCTCGTGCAATGCGCATCACAAAACGATGTTGAAGAACTTCGCTATCAATTGCGCATTGTCAATAAAAAGCTTGAGGACATGAAATCGACAACTGTACCGCTGCAGAAACGGCAAGCTGCAGCTTCTGGGCAAATGGATCAGTTTGAGAAAGAAATTCTTGTGCTCAAAGAACAACTGGACGAAACACACCATATTAATCAAAAACTCAAAGAGCAAAACAAAGAATTGGAAACATCTATTTCCAATGTAGCCCAAGAGGAAGCAGCAAAACGAGAAGAGGCTCTTCGTCGTTTTGAGGAATCACAACGCGAAAAAGAAGCGAAACTTGCAGAAAAAATGAATCAGCAGCAAGAAAGCGTAAAAGCTATTCAAGAAGCTCGCCTCAAAGAGGCCGAACGAAAAGCAAAAGAAACTGCTCTCATGGCGGAACTGGCTAAGAAAAAGACTCAAAGCTCGACCAACACCACTCAACACGAGAAAAAAGAGAAAAAGGACAGCTCTTCTCCCACTACTTCTGATGCCAAAGATACATTAACTAAGCAGGCCGCACCAGTGGCTGAAAAAGATAAGCCAACCGCGCCTGCCGGCACCAAGGAAAAATCTCCACCACCGACACAACAATCTCCTGCAACCCAGGACAAAACAGCCCAACCAACACCGGGTGAGCCTTCTGACAATAACATGAAAAAGGCTCAAAAGTTGTTTGAGAAGAGCAGCTATGCCGAGGCATTGCCGATATTTGAACAGATAGCCGGAAATTCTTCTTCAAGTGATTCCGTAGAAGCAAGATATATGATGGGTGAATGTCTCTTTAACCAGAAAGAATATGACAAAGCCATAATGCAGTACCAGAAAATTATTTCACAATCTTCTGGCCATGACAAGGCGCCTTCGGCCATGCTCAAACAGGGGATGGCCTTTGAAAAGCTTGCAGACAAGGATACTGCCAAGGTAATTTACAAAAAACTTCTGAAAAAACATGGTGCTTCCAAGGAAGCAAGCGTAGCCCAAGATCGTCTTGGTAAACTGTAGTTTACCCCCAAAGATGAAATCTTGAAGGTCCGTCTCGACCAGCTTTTGTTCGATTGTCAACTTGCTCCGTCTCTTGATACAGCCCGGGCGATGATTGGAGCCGGTCAGGTGTATATTGATGACCGGATTGCCGACAAGCCGGGCTCCCTGTATTTACGCACCGTTAAGATCCGCTTAAAGTATCGCTGCCCATTTGTTTCCCGAGGCGGCCTCAAATTAGCAAAGGGCCTTGACTATTTCCATATTGACCCGACAGACTGGGTCTGTATTGATATTGGTGCATCAACGGGGGGGTTCACTGACTGCCTTCTCCAGCATAATGCACGCAGAGTTTATGCCGTTGATGTTGCCTATGGGCAATTGTCTTGGAAAATTCGTCAAACCTCTCGTGTTGTCGTGTTGGAACGCTTTAATGCAAGAAACATATCAAGCAATGATATCAATAATGAAGTAATTGACCTCGCTGTTATCGATGTATCGTTTATTTCCATTACTACTCTGCTTCCCGCTCTCGTTCGCCTTTTCAAAAATGAAGTTAAGATACTTGCCCTGATTAAACCACAATTCGAACTCCATAGAGATGATGTCGGTAATGGAGGGATTGTAACAAACCCTGCCTTACATCAAAAGGCCATTGAAAAAATATTGCAGTGCATCAATGGATTAGATTTAGTCAGTATGGGGATCATCCCTTCACCTATTCTCGGCCCAAAAGGCAATCGAGAGTTCCTTATCTTGATGACCTCCCGTCCATCCACTTAGGAACAACTACAAATAAAAGAGGGCAGTTACAAAAAAATGTAACTGCCCTCTTTTATTGATGTTTATCTAAGTATTTTGCAAAAAAATACTTAGATAAATGGCTCTTTAGCAACCGAAAGCATTCTGCAAATTGGGAATGGTTTGCTTCTTACGGCTCATCATTCCGGGGATCCACATAGAATTGCCTGTGAGTTTAGTACCGAATGCTTTTTCGATGAGTGCCGGATCGTCAGAGAGAACAACCAGCTCAGTTCCTTCCTTTACTACGTCTGTGAGCATGAGCAGCACAGAATGTCGGCCATCGGCTTTGACTACTTCCATGGCTTTCACTAGGTCAGCGCGAACATCGGCAACTTGATCAAGAGCGGCAAGTTCTAATTGGCCAACACCAACCTTGCTACCTTTCATGTCGAAATCTTTGTAGTCGCGGAACAATAAATCTTTAGCAGGAATTCCGGCAACCGCAGATTTAGCCTTGAGCATTTCCATAAAAAGCTCATCGGTATCACTTACCCCAGCAACAATCTTGAGGTCTTTTACCGCTGCTTTGTCGTCATCGGTGCAAGTGGGAGATTTGAAATTAACCGTGTCACTCAGGATAGCTGCCAACATGCCACCGGCAATATTTTTCGGAATGGCAATGCCAGCTTCCTTAAACATTTTATTCAAGACAGTTCCCGTACATCCTACCGGTTCGGCGCGAAACAGAATTGGGCTGTTGGTGGTTACATCACCAATTTTATGATGGTCAACAACAGCAACTAATGTTGCAGTTGTTAAATTGGCCGGACCTTGAGCGATGTCGCTGAAATCCACCAGAGCAATTTCCTTTCCTGCCGCATCAGCCAGCAGTTCAGGAGCGGCAAGGCCGAAACGTTTGAGAACGACAGTCGATTCGGGGTTGAGATCTTTTGCCGCTATTTGCATACAGGCTTTTGCTTCTTTCCCCTGTGCATTCAGCAGTGCAGCAAAGGCGATTGCAGAAGTTACGGAATCGGTATCGGGATTTGCATGTCCAACAACAGAAATTGCCATGAGTGTTCCTCCATTTGTGTTTTAATAATGATAGATAGAAAATATAAAAACCTTCACTTTAATGTTGTGATCCCATACGAATTAGACTCACCAAAATAGTGTTTTCGGCGATATGAGTCAAGCAATAAAAACATTTGTGCAATCTCTTCAGCCAATCAGTAGACGGAAAAATTCTCTCTCGTGACTTTAGCTTAGCTATAGAGTATCTTTTATGTAACAACTTTCGGTTCTCTTTTGAGATAAATTTATTACCATGCCGCCATGAAAGATTCACATCGACCGGACCCACATCGCTCTCGAGTGAAGACCCAGGAAAAAAAGATTTTGATTTTTGCTTCTGTGGCCATCGCTCTTTTAGCCGTCATCAGCTTCTTCATTCGGCACAAAGCACACTATATTATTGATTTTTATAATAAATATACCTTTTCTGCATCGACTCGACATTCGACCATTACAGCCAAAATGCCGGAGGGCATTGCCAATACATTCGAACCCCAGCAAAAATCTGCCGGCCATCCTTCACCCTTCGGTGATCCAAACGTATCTCCTGCTGTCCATGGTGTCTCTGCACCTTCAGTTAGTGAACAGCAAAAAAGCTCTCCTCAACAAAATCAAGGAGACATTAAAAATGATCAAACACCTATTCTGTCAAAATCGTCAGAAATTCAAGTAAAAGGAGACCCTTACCAGCAACTTGTAGATGAATTAAATACCTTTTATTCCCACTTAGATCAACAACCATATGTGAAGGATTTTCACTTACCCGAATCAACCAAAAATCATTTCTCGAAACTTTTACAAGTTCTCATAAACAACCCGCCGGTTATAACCAGAGAAACGGATGATTATTTTACTCTTTTGAAAAATACTGCCCATTTCTTCCGGGTATTGGGCAAAGACAACATATTTTTCCTTAAAGGCATTCTTGACCGGGAGAAGGACTCTTTCGAACGGATTCTTAAAATTTTTTATTCTCTTACCGACCATCCTGAGTTCTTAAAAAGGGAATATTCCTTGACCATACCCAAAGATAATCTATATGACTATGCCGGTTTTTTCCTCAACACTATCGGTGGTCGCCTTTACCTCTTTAGGCGGGATTCCGCATCAAGAATGACAGTAAGCTTTTATGCTGTGTTGATCATTGATAAGGCAAACCGGCAAGGTTACAGTCGACTCGGAATTGACCTTCGCCCGGCCATAGACTCGCTTATCGAAGAAATGGAAAATGCGGGTAATAAACTCAAACTGAAAGAGGAGTATTTGGATACCCTCTTTGATTTAAAAGAATTTTACGGTAATCGAGGTTAAAACTCTTCAAATTTTATCATGGAGTTTGTGTATGAGTGGCAGTTGGTATGTCGCAATCAACGGCAAGCAAGAGGGACCATTTTCCACCGACCAGATTTTTAACAACTTGAGGACCGGTGTTTTCTCTGCTAATACATATATCTGGAGGCAAGGATTCGCAAATTGGCAAGAAATCTCAAAGTGTTCTGAATTTTTAACAGCAAATTCTTCAAGCCTTTCAGACAAACCACCTAATTTTAGTATTGATGATATTGATTATGAAATCTTCGGCAGCGAAATGCAATTTGTTGAAATTGAACTCGATCCCCACGAGAGCGTCGTGGCTGAGGCTGGAACAATGATGTATATGTCCGATTCTATTCAAATGGAAACGGTTTTCGGAGATGGCAGTGAACAACCCGGCAGCGGATTGTTCGAAAGAATGCTTGGCGCAGGGAAAAGGCTCATTACCGGCGAAGGCCTCTTCTCCACCATTTTCACCTACAACGGGCCTTCTAAAGGGAAAGTGGCCTTTGCTTCGCCCTACCCCGGGAAAATTATTCCCCTGGACTTGAAAGATTTCAACGGCAAACTTGTCTGCCAGAAAGACGCATTTCTCTGCGCAGCAAAAGGAGTCGCGATCGGCATTGAATTTCAGAAAAAGATCGGCACTGCTCTTTTTGGTGGAGAAGGTTTCATTATGCAGAAACTTGAGGGTGGAGGAAAGATCTTTGTCCATGCCGGAGGTACTCTTATCCAAAAGGATCTCCAAACCGGAGAAAGGTTGCGTATCGACACCGGGTGTTTGGTCGCAATGACTCAAGATATCAATTATGATATCGAATTCGTCGGTGGTGTGAAATCAGCTCTCTTTGGCGGTGAAGGCTTCTTTTTTGCGACAATCACTGGACCGGGTCACGTTTGGCTCCAATCCCTGCCATTCTCTCGCCTCGCTGGAAGAATCCACAAAGCCGCACCACAAAATAATGCCAGCTTCTCCACGAAAGGTGAAGGATCTGTACTGGGTGAACTTGGAAATTTATTTCAGCGGTAACAATGAGCTTTCTAAAGTGGCATATTTTCTATTCCCTGTTTGTTTTCCTGTAAGTCTTTCTTTACCTGGCAACCTATTGTCTCTGAAGTACCCCTATAGAGGGGAATTTCCCCTTCATGAAAATTACTTCGATACACGTAACACATATAAACAATTACAGGGCGCTAATAATTGAAAACAGAAGACAAATCGCTCTATGTCAAAACCGGGAAGGAAAATTGCTGCACCTAAAAAGCGGCTTCGCATGATTTGCCATCGCCTGTAAAATGGTGTACTTTGCTACCATAAAAATAATAATAGTGACTCATATGCGGTTGGGGGCGAAGTAAGAATAGATATAGGTAAGGAAAAAACTCCAAAAGCAACTATTGCAAAAACACAGAATCAATTCTTTCTTCATTCTCCCAAGACCGAGCACCAGACAGTGAACAACTTATTAATATTGAACAGAAAAGTGAAAACTTTTCAGTTTCTCCATTTCCCCCTTTGAGGTATTTTTTTTGGGATTATGAATTTTTCTCTTTACAATAGTGAGCTCTTTTCGTTTCTCTTTTCTTCTCCTACCTCTTTCCATGCAGTTGCTAACATTGAAAGCCATCTTATTCTCCGGGGGTTTATGCGCCTGCGAGAAAACGAACGGTGGCAACTTGCCAAGGGGCAATCCTATTATCTCACCAGAGATAACGGAGCGATAATTGCTTTCATCCTCGGAAGTGACGAAACATGCGAACAAGGATTCAGGCTATTGGCTGCACATACCGACAGCCCATGCCTGCAAATCAAACCGCATGCAGAGATCAAAACAGGGTCTTTCCTGCAACTTGGCGTAGAAGTTTACGGTGGCAGTCTACTCACACCTTGGTTTGACCGCGATCTTTCTCTGGCTGGCCGCGTATGTTGTAGAATGAGTGATGGAAGCCTTCAAGCCCTTCTGGTGAATTTTCGCCGCCCCCTGCTCACCATTCCCAACGTCGCCATACATTTTGATCGCGAAGCCAATAAAAATGGTGAAATCAACCGACAAAAGCATCTTCCACCGATACTTTCCCAAGCGATTGATCAACAACTTCCAGACTTCAACACCCTCCTCTTTGAACAAATTCATAAAGAGCATCTGGAAGTCGCGGTCGAAGAGATTCTTTCGTTTGACATGTTTTGCTACGATTTTCAAGAACCTGCGTATCTTGGAGCGAGAAATGAGTTTATCAGCTCTGCCCGACTTGACAACCTGTTAAGCTGCCATGCCGGGATGACAGCTCTAGGGAAAGCAGAACGGAAAAAGAATGTCCTCTTCTTTTGTGCCAACCACGAAGAAAACGGCTCGACATCTGCTTCTGGAGCCCAAGGTTCCTTCCTCGATTCCGTTTTACAACGAATCATCACAGACCCTGTATCACTCAGCATTGCTCTTAATAATTCCTTTCTTGTTTCCATTGACAACGCCCACGCGACACACCCAAACCATACGGAAAAAAGTGATTCTGCCCACGAAATTCACCTCAACAAAGGACCCGTTATCAAACGTAATGCCAATCAACGATATGCCACCAATAGCCTCAGTGCCGCCATCTATAAAGATGTTTGCAGAGAAGCTGAAGTTGTCCCTCAAGAATTTGTCATGCGAAGTGACTTACCGTGTGGCAGCACAATAGGGCCTATAACCTCAGCCCGGCTTGGTGTGAGAACTGTTGATATTGGTGCGGCCAGCCTGGCAATGCACTCTATCCGCGAACATACCGGGGCCTTAGACCCTTATCTGCTTTACAGGACAATTGAACAGTTTCTGAAAAGCGAAGCCCACAGACAATTATTAAGTTAGATGACTCGTCGGAACTCGCAATGGGTTATATTTTTGTTGTTCATTTTTTTTCCAATCTCAATTGCAACCAAGAGCTATGGGAGTTTGCGAAACTCGGTAGAAAAATACCAACATACCGAAATCATTCGACAAGATATTGAAAAATTAGCACAATTCGACGAATATATTCGATATTTTTCAGGTTTTAGCTATTTTCTCCCAAGGCACAAAGTCAGTGCCGATTTTGTAAGGGCACTCATTCTGGCAGAATCCAGAGCTAACCCTGAAGCAATTTCTGAAAAAAATGCCCGTGGGCTCGGCCAAATTCTCTTTTCAACAGGTTCGATGGCTGGCAAAGAGTTGGCAAAATCCTTCACCTTTTTTCGCCATGTTTCAAAACATAGACTGAATAGTCTCAAGGAAGAAGATCTCTTCGATCCAGCTGTCAACATCCTCCTCACGTGTTATCTTATTTCAAAATATAATGACAAATTTGATGGCAGGCTCGATTTGGTTGTGTCAGCCTGGAATGCTGGAGAACACACGGAGTCACTCAGTTTTGGTCGACACGCCCCTTACCGGGAAACCGAGGATCTCATTGGAAAAATTAATGCATACTATATATATTTGTTGAAAACCAGGAAATTCCCGAGATAGCATATTTCCCACAAGGGATCATGACGCCAAAACTGCCTGAGATAAAAATCTCTCTGATGCTCTCTCGTTTGATTATCGTACCCTTTTTGTGTATATCACCCAAAAAAAACGATCGACTTCAACAATCCACCCTCCTCATTTTCTCCCTGACTAAAAATTAAAGGAATCTCAATGAGTACCGACGATAAGAAAATCATCTACTCGATGATAAAAGTAAGTAAATATTATGAAAACAAACCCATACTAAAGGATATTTCTCTCTCCTACTTTTACGGAGCCAAAATAGGTGTTCTCGGCCTCAATGGATCCGGCAAAAGTACCCTCTTGAAAATACTTGCCGGAATCGACAAGGAATTCAACGGCGAAACCCATCTCGCACCTGGGCACACAGTTGACTATCTCGAACAGGAACCGCAGCTTGATGCTGACAAGACGATCAAAGAAATTGTTGAGGAAGGTGTCCAGGAAACGGTAGATCTTCTCAAAGAATTTAATCAAATCAACGAGAAATTTGCTGAGCCGATGTCGGATGATGAAATGCAGGATTTAATTGAGCGACAGGGCATTGTCCAGGAGAAACTCGATCATCTGAATGCTTGGGATCTTGACAGTCGCCTGGAAATGGCCATGGATGCCCTGCGCTGCCCGCCATCCGATAGCAAATGTGGGGTTCTTTCCGGCGGCGAAAAGCGCCGGGTTGCACTGTGTAGAATTCTCCTCAAACAACCTGACATCCTCCTCCTGGATGAACCGACAAATCATCTGGATGCGGAATCGGTGGCATGGCTTGAACAGCACCTTCAATCCTACCTCGGCACCATCATTGCTGTAACCCATGATCGCTATTTCCTCGATAATGTCGCCGGATGGATCCTGGAACTTGATCGAGGCGTTGGAATTCCCTGGAAAGGTAACTATTCTTCCTGGCTCGAACAAAAAGAAAAGCGTTTAGCCATTGAGGAAAAAAAGGAGACTGAGCGTCAACGTACTCTCCGCCGGGAACTTGAATGGATAAAAATGTCTCCAAAAGGCCGAAGGAGCAAGTCAAAGGCCCGCATCAGCTCCTATGAAAAATTGTTTTCCCAGGAAACCGAACAACTGGTCAAAGAACTGGAGATTTACATTCCCCCCGGCCCACGCCTTGGCAAGGTAGTCATTGAAGCTGAGAATGTGAGTAAATGTTTCGGGGATCGTCTCCTTGTCGAGCAAATGAATTTCAGCCTGCCTCCAGGGGGAATAGTTGGGATTATTGGTGCAAACGGTGCGGGTAAGACCACCTTGTTCAAGATGATCATTGGTCAGGAAACTGCCGATAATGGTTCTATTCGAATCGGTGAAACCGTAAAACTCGGCTATGTCGACCAAAGCCGTGATGAACTGGATCCGTCTCAAACCATATGGCAAGCGATTACCGATGGTCAGGACACAATTTGGCTTGGCAACCGCGAAATCAACAGTCGGGCATATGTCGGCAAATTCAATTTTTCCGGCACAGATCAACAAAAAAAAGTCGGTCTTCTATCGGGCGGACAGCGCAACCGGGTTCATCTGGCTCGCACCTTAAAGAATGGTGGCAATGTCCTGCTACTCGATGAACCAACCAATGATCTGGATATAAATACCCTCAGAGCACTAGAAGAAGCTCTCGAAAACTTCGGGGGATGCGCTGTTGTCATCAGCCATGATCGATGGTTTCTCGACAGGATCGCAACCCATATTCTGGCGTTTGAAGGAGATTCAAAGGTTGTCTGGTTTGAGGGGAACTATACAGACTATGAAAAAGACCGAAAAGCAAGGCTAGGGAGTGCCGCCGATCAACCACACAGGATCAAATATCGGCAACTTACCAGAGGATAAATTAGTCGTTTATAATATTGAACCGACAATTCCCAAAGAGAAGGAGTCGTCAAAACACTTTTCCACATATCAGGGTGTTTTTTCGACTCCAGACATGGCCCGGCAGGTTTTTTTGCAAACATTATGCACATTGGATTAAAACAAAAAGCGAGGATATATCATAGATCTTCCAACTCCTTCCTCATCGATTTCAGAAGAGATAGCTTGTTGCGGGCAATTTCTAGCCCCCCTGCCCTGCTTTCTTCCTCAATGGCAGAAGCAATTTCGTGAATTCCCAATATCCCCAAGCTCGCTGCCGCACCCTTGATTGAATGAGCTGCTCTACACACTTTTGCTGCTCCTTCCTCTTCCAAACCTTGCTCAATGATATACATATCAGACTGAAGGGAATCTTTGAATATTTCCAGCAATTCCTGCAGCAATTCCGCATCGTCCGCAGCCTGCTCCAAGGCGAAATCCTTATCCCACTTGAGTACGCTCATTATGAAATCCTATAATAAAAAAAACTGAGCATTAGGACATCCATTCAGTCCCTTCACTCTATTAAAGCCGTTGAATCATACTATCATAATTTATGGATATGCTGCAAATCGCATAGTCATTCTTTTTCATCTGTTTGCAAAAGAATGACTAAGCTGGAGAGTGGGTGAGATGGAAATATTCTTACCTCATTTCGGCAGCAAGATCGATTCGCCCCTGGCGCAAAACCACGCATTTCCCACCATGCAAACCAAGAACAGTCGAGCAGAGTCCTGCTGGAGTTTGTCCGCCGTCAACAATGCAACTTACCGAATTTCCAAACATTGTTAACACTTCGGCCGCCATACTGGCCGGAAGCTGACCGGATATGTTGGCACTCGTTGCCGTAATCGGTTTACCTAATCTCCTAACCAGCTCACTAGCAACAGGATGGGAAGATATCCTCGCGCCAATTGTACCGGTATTGCCGGTAAGCAGTCGGCAAATATTTTTTTTGACCGGAAACACCAGAGTCAGTGGTCCCGGCCAATATTTGTCCATGAGCGGCACATATTCAGGGGGTATAGTCTCAACGATCGATTGCAATTGTTCCCTGCTTTCAATAAGCAGAAGCACAGGTTTCTCAGCTTCTCGTTTTTTTACCTTGAAGAGCTTAGCAACCGCTGCAAGAGAGTCAGGATCGACGGCGAGGCCGTAATATGTTTCCGTTGGAAAAGCAACTATTCCCCCCTCTCGTATACATAGTACTGCACGGTTGAGTGACGAACTGAGTAATTCATTATGCAACTTGTCAGCCATGGATTTTTTTCGCTTTTTCCTCCACTTCTTTGACCATATCTTCACGAAATTTTATAATTTTACTCGCAAGTTCAGGATCAGATAAGGCGAGAATCCGTAAAGCCAGCACTCCAGCATTTTTCGCACCTGCTTTACCAATTCCCATGGTGGCCACAGGAACTCCTGGAGGCATCTGAACGGTTGATAACAATGCATCTAAACCCTTTAAGGATGATGAATCCAATGGTACACCAATGACCGGAAGATCGGTGTGTGAGGCAAGAACGCCGGCCAGATGTGCAGCCATGCCGGCGCCAGCAATAATGACCTTGAGTCCTCTCTGTTGGGCGGTTTTTGCATATTCAGTTGCCCGCTCCGGAGTTCGGTGGGCAGATGCCACCGTCATTTCACAACATATTTCCATTGATTTAAGAAAATCCCTAGCGTAACTCATAACCGACAAATCAGAGTCGCTGCCCATAACGACACCCACCAGTGGTTTTTTGGCTATTGCATTTCCCCGCCGCAATGCTTTGGCACCGATATCGCGTCGGAAATAGCAGTTCGTCCATCTTATCAAATCAACTGCACCGTAGGCTCGTAAAATTGCCTCTTGCAAATCTTTTCCTATCGCTGTAACGCCAAGAACACGGCCTCCGTTAGTCACCGGCCTGCCATGGTTTCTTGCTGTCCCGGCGTGAAACACCTCAACCCCTCGACATTCTCCGGCTTTCGCAAGCCCTTTGATGGTCTTGCCTTTCTCGTAGGCACCAGGATAACCACCAGCTGCCATGACGACACAAACGGTTGGACGTGGATCAATTTTCATGTCAATCTGGTCCAGCGTCTTATCTATTGTCGCTTCAAAAATATCGATTATGTCACTTTTTAACCGCATGAGTAACGGCTGCGCTTCGGGATCGCCGAAGCGACAATTGAACTCAAGGACATTAATATCCTTCCCAGATATCATCAGCCCCGCATACAACATGCCTTTGTATGGCCGCCCTTCATCTTCCATACCTTTAATTGTCGGCAACATGATGCGGCTCATGACAAAATCGGCAATTTCGCTGGTGACAACAGGAGCAGGTGAATAGGCTCCCATACCTCCGGTATTTGAACCTTGGTCATTATCAAATATTGCCTTATGATCTTGGGATGTCGGAAAAGGCAATACTGTCTTACCATCAGTAAAAGCAATGAAACTAGCTTCTTCTCCAACTAAACATGCTTCAATGACGATTCTGTCTCCAGCAGTGCCAAAAGCCTTCTCTACCATGATCAAGTCGACAGCCTGTTTAGCCTCCTCAACAGTTTTTGCGACAATTACCCCTTTTCCGGCTGCTAACCCATCAGCTTTTACGACAAGCGGAGCCCCACATGCATCAATATATCTTTTTGCCTTCTTTACATCGCTAAAAACCGCAAATGCTGCGGATGGAATATTATATTTTTGAAAAAATTCTTTACAATAGACCTTACTCCCCTCTAATTCCGCTGCCCGCTGGCTGGGTCCAAAAATGCGTAATCCATTTGCCTCAAAAACATCAACGATTCCCGAGACAAGAGACGATTCCGGACCAACAACGGTAAGATATATGGCTTCCTTTTTGGCGAATTTCATGAGTGCCTCTATATCCGTTACCGAAATATCGACACAATCAGCCACACGACTGATGCCAGCATTGCCGGGGGCACAATATACCTTCTCGACTTTTTTGCTTTGTTTGATTTTCCACACCAAAGCATGTTCTCGACCTCCTGAACCAACAACAAGAATCTTCATAGGGTCAACTCCCGTCTCAAATTATTAAAGTACATGTATTCAAATCATTTAAGTGGCTTAGATTCACCGACCAACACCTGTTCATTTGATTGATCGTTGACAAACTGGAAACGAAATATTACAAGAATGAATGGTCATTCATGTTTTTTCATGCTTTTATCTATTTACATTCAATCGTTCTTTTCTGAAATGAAAGCAGAAAATAAACACTCAAAGATTATTTCGGCAGCAACAAAGGTCTTTGCCAAAAAAGGCTTTTTCACGGCTAGAATATCCGATATTGCCAAAGAAGCCAAGGTTGCTGACGGAACTATTTACCTCTATTTCAACAATAAGTACGATATTTTGCTGTCAGTGTTTGAAGAAGAAGTAGGGAAAATTGTAGAGAACACCGAAAAGCTGTTGAGCTTAGAAGATGACCCCCGCAAACAGTTGGAGATCTTTGCAATCCAACACCTCCTAGCAATGAAAAAAAACAGACACCTTGCCGAAGTAATTCAGATAGAACTTCGACAAACGCACAAAATAATCAAAGAATACCGCGACAATAATTTCAGCAACTATACCGGAATTATTGCTGAAATTATTAGAAATGGACAGAAATCAGGAATCTACCGATCCGACATCAAACCCGATCTTGCTAAGAGGGCATTTTTTGGAGCACTTGACGAGATATCCCGCGTTTGGAATGCCTCTCTTGAAACGAATTATTCCGTTAAAGAAATTGCGACTCAAATACTATCAATATTTCTGGCGGGTATACAAGTAGACCCTTCAAATTTGCCAGAATAGGAGTTTTTTCCACTACCCTTTTTACCCTTACTGAAAACTCGAGGAGCGGATGGCGATCACCTCAAACTCTCTGGTTCCACCGGGAGTAATAGTTTTCACCTCGTCTCCGACTTCTTTGCCAAGCATGCTTTTTCCCAAAGGAGACAGAACCGAAATTGAGCCTTTTTTAACATCGGCCTCCTCGGGACCCAAAAGTTGATAGGTGATTTCTTCTTCGGTGTCGAGATCGAGAAGTTCTACAACTGTCCCAAAAACGATGATTTTCGAATTGATTTTTGAACAATCGATAACCTCAGCTCTTGCCAGTTTATCTTTTAGCTCAATTATTCTGCCCTCGATATGTCCTTGCCGATCTTTGGCCGCATGGTATTCAGCATTTTCTTTCAAATCACCATGTTCACGAGCTGTCTCAATCGCCTTTACCACTACACTTCGCTCAACCCTCTCAAGACGATTCAACTCGTCACGCAATTTTTGATTGCCGGTTTTCGACATTGGTATTCTTGTAATCATTCACTCCTCCATAAAAAAATCCTGCGAAAATCCAGGAAGAAAAGGATTCTCATGCAGGAGAAAAAAGTCAAAATATTGAGATCACCAACGATAGTGAAGAGAGAGAAAAAACGATTTCTCTTCATAGACATCACTCTTCTCAAATGTAAAGTTGCCTTTTAATAGGAAATGGGGATCCATTTCAAGTAAAATATCAAATTTGCCGGTATAAGATAGTGTTTCATGATCTTCATAGCCAAGAGCATTATCAAATGAATAATAACTGATTTTTCTTTTTGATCCCTGCTGGTATCCGAGAAAGTCTTGCTGAAAGTGCAAAGTCAGAAGGCTTTCGGTAAATGATGGAGGACTCCAATACGACGATACATCCTGTGGTTCTCGGTCAAATCGCTGGGTTTCTGATTGATTGGTCATGGCATTTGTTAAAAACTGATAATCGTAGCGTAGAGACAGATGCACAGTTTCTCCGAACACCCCATACAGAAAATAGCCATGGATTCTATTCTGAGTATTGTTGTCGCTATAGCTCCGATGACGGAAGTCACCACCGAAGGTTAAACCTAACGAGGTTTCACAAAAAAGCCCAGTTTCAAGTTCCTGCTTGTTGATCCCATCATTTAAGGCCATTACTGTATCATCGACCATGCTTTTCCCCCACTCAATGTACGTATGAAAGTATTCATCGAGCTGACCTTTTAAATTAATTTTATGGAGAAATTGCGCATTGTCTGAGCCTTCCATCTTTTCTACGCCCCCGCCAAGAACAAGCTCATAATTTTTGGCAAATTCATATATGGCAGTTCCGTAGAGTAAATTGCTGCTCGTAGATGCTGCTGTGCTCATAGATTGGTATTGGTTGTTTAAATACGCAAGACGAATATCGTTATCAAGGTCGGGCGTGAACCAAAACGAGGTGCCCAAACTGACTTTTTTCATATCAATAAACCCATCACGCCCATCTTTTGCGGAATAGGCAGCATCGAAAATGCTTTGCGGACTTAATTGCAATGTACTCCTTTCCATGGATTTCTGCAGTTCCGGAGATGTAGTCCCGGTGCTCTGAATGGCCTCGTAAACTTGTGCCTCTTTTCGATACTTGCCTATCCTGCCATAGATTGCTGCAAGGTCAATCATTCCTTCAGGGGATCCCTGTTCATCGACCAGCCGTTTGTTGCTTTGTTCGGCGAAGGTGTAATTCTTTTCAAAAATCGCCTTTCTGGCAAGATATTCGGTGGTAATCATCTTCTGCCAGCTATAAAGTTCATAATGATCAACAACGATTTTCCCGGCTTCATTGTTTAAGTTATCCACGAGAAAGGACGGTTCCATCAATTCAGCAATAATATCAGGCTCTGACTGGAGGAGGATGAGCATTGAATTCCATACAGTTTTCTTCTTGGTAAGATACAAATAATTGATCTGCTTTTGGCGAAATTTCTCGCTCAACAATTCCAGAATCGTTGGAGAGAGCATTTTTCGGTAGATATGCAGGGCTTTCTCATGCTGCTTTTCCCCCCACAAAAGCCTTGCCAGTGTCAGTAACTCCTCCATGTCGTTGGATGAGCTGAGGACGGAAAGAGTAGGATCCACATCCTTAATTACGCTATTTTTTTGTTCTAATAGAACCAATCCTTTGCTATAACTGCCGCGCCGCACTTCAATTTCAATAAGTCTTTTATGAAAGTAGGGTTCTTCCGGAAATAGACTATTTAACTGGCGAAGCGGCACTGCAGCGTCACTGAACTTTCCCCGTGCAAAAAGTAGCTTTGCCCACATGACTCTCCCAACCACCGACTCCGGATAATATTGTAATACAGTCTGTAATTGTCGCTCGGCAGCGTCATATTCCTGGTATTCAAGATCAGTTTCAATAAGCGCCAGCTTTTGACCGGTGCTTAGATAAAAACTGTTTAAATTTTCGCTTTTAAAATTTTCATTTGTATGCTGTTTGAGTTTTCTTCCGACAAGGCTTCGCAGGGTAAAGATCTCCGGGGCGAACACCCCGGTATCGCTATATTTCTCCAACCGCCTTAAAGCAGTTTTGTAGTCACCAAGATAAAAACTTAACCAGCAGCGCTCTTTTTCAATATCGGCTAGCAAAGGGATGAAATCCTTAGCAGGCAAATTTTTTGGTGCGCCGGTTAAAAAGCGAGTAATCAAATCCTCGGCAGCCATATACTCTTCTGTCGCCTTGGCAATTCTGACTTTAAGGAGAAGGAGACGATAGCTGTCTTTGTCATAAGCATTTTCCACTTTTCCGAGAGGATTGTTTTTTTCCAATACAGAGTGCCAAACCTTTGCTGCCGAAAGATTTTTATCGAACAGAGCGTTGTCAGCAAGCACAAAAAGGACCTCATTGATGGACCGTTTTGCGTTGAGGAGTTGCCGTAAGAGTTGTTCAGCTTTCCTCGTTTTCCCTTCCCGTCGCAGAGCACCAGCTAAATGTAAGTCGAATTTGTCGCGTATATTTTGGTCGTTATAGTCGCTCTTAAAGCGATTACTTATTTGTTCATACTCTCGAAAAAGATGGTTTCTGGACAACTGGTCGAGATAAGTAAAAACGAGCTCGATTTCAGGCTGTCGTTTGCGATTCTTCATTCCTCCTTCAAAAAGTGCCTTTATTTTGCCGGCATTGCCCAAAAAACCAGCAAGTTCAATAGACGTTTTTCGGATTTCGAAATCACTATAATCAATTTGCAAAGCAGCTTCATAAGATGACAGAGCTTCAACTTCTTGCCCCATTGCAATCTCAACACTTGCCTTTAACTTGTAATAGGGCTTTGTCCTGCGTTTCTGGCCGACCCTCTGTAAAGCATCAAGGGCATTCTCATATTGTTTTAGATCAGCATACTTTTGCGCAAGACGCATAGAGATGGTTTCATCATGCGGATGATGATGCAGAATAATTGAAAGAATTTCGAGATGTTCCTTAGTCATCCCTTTGGCGTCAAGTAAATCGGCCATCTGCAGATATATAGCTACCCGATTTGGTGTAACTTTGGCAAGATCACGCCACAATAACCAGGCGCCATCATTCTCGACGATAGTGAGAAAATCATTGGCGAGAATATATTGAATACTCGTGATAGTTTGTTTTATTTCCTTGTTGTAGGGATGTTTTTGCAAGTATTTTTCATAATAAATAAGTGCCTTATCCGGCCTACCTAGTTGATAGAGATTGATTGTCCCGGCTTGAAGGAGGACGGAATCGTTGTCTTCCAGGTGATCAACGAGATAGACAAGATGTTCTAGAGCGGCATCATATTGACCCTTGGTGAGATTGTATTCGATGAGTTTATGACGAAATGGCAGATAATCAGGATGTCGCTTAAGGTAGTGTTCAAAAAGAACGCTGCTTTGCTTTTCTTTACCTGGGATATCAAACATTTTGGCTGCCTGAAAAAGAACACGATCATCGACATATTGCCTTTCTAATAGCTTTTTGAATAACTGTCGTGCCTTTTCATTTTGCCCAATGTAATTGGCATCCAATGCAATTTCTTGAATCAATTTGAGGTTTTCAGGTTGTCGAGCAATGAGGCTTTCAGCTAGGGGCAAAGCAAGTTCTCTCCTTCCCATGCTTCTTAGACTGGCAACCAGTCCTTCAATCGCCACATCTGAAAGCTCTCCCGTCGGATCCTTTTCAAAAACTCGGCCGTAGTATCTAGCCGCTGCATCCCAATCTTTAGCTTGGGATGCAGCCTGTCCTCCGGCCAGGAGGTATTCATTTCTGTGGGGATTTTTTTCCAGCAGGCTAGCTATAATTTTTGTTGAGGTTTTGAAGTCTCCAGTTATCAGGAGAACTTTGCAGTATTCCCAGTTTGCTTGTTCGATGTTGGGTTTTTGCTTGAAGAATTCGGCGTAAACGGATGCAGCCTGGAGATATTTTTCTGCCCTGACGTGTTCCCGTGCCCTGTCCCAAAGAAGTTTCCACTCGGGAACGCCAAGATCACCGCCAACCACCGAGATATTCCTCTCGGGAGCGATCCCTTCTCTGGCTGCACTAGGGAGGACGGACACTCCAGCGATAATAATGCAAAACAACAAGAGGTGACTAAAAACAACTGTCTTCAGTCTAGTAAAAGTCATGTTCGCTAAAAGATTTTGGCAAAAAAGATACTCGTGACCCCACCCGGAGTATCCTTTTTCTCAAAGTGAGTTAATTTTGTTTTCCCGCTTCGATGCAGACAACAACCGGGCCACTTCATGTTGGCTGAAGATAGAGCATAAGAAAGGGTTGCACGCTGTTTTACACTTCCCAGTTATCCGCTCATGGTAACCTTTTAGCGGTAAAACTGCACTATTTTCTCAACAACATACAATTGCATGCTGGAGGTCAGCCCCGGATAGATAGGTAAGGCAAGAGTTTCATTGGCGGCTTTTTCTGCTTCAGGGCAATGTGTTTTAGTTGCCAGTTGACCTAAACACTCTTGTTTGTGTAAAGGAACCGGGTAGTAGATTTCACAACCAATGTCGTTTCTGGTTAACCATTGGATCAACGCATTACGCTTTTTTAACCGCAGTACATACTGGTTATAAATATGCACATTTCTTCCACCTTTTATTACGTCCTGGCCATCGGCAAAGACACTTACCGGAAGTTGCACTTTTTTATCGGCAACAAGACCAGTGTCAGCGAAAAGTCGATTATAAGAAGCTGCATTATCGGCCCTCTGCCTATGCCAACTTTCGAGATAGGGGAGTTTTACTCGCAAAGCAGCAGCTTGAAGAGGATCGAGCCGAAAATTACCACCTACTAACTTATGGTAATACTTAGGCTGAGCCCCATGGTTGCGCAGGAGAATCAGTTTCTCGGCGAAGGACTTTTCCTGAGCAATGACCATTCCGCCATCACCAATACCTCCAAGGTTTTTGCTCGGGAAAAAAGAAAAACAACCGGCTATACCCATAGAGCCCGCCTTTTTATATTCAATCTTTCCGTCTTTTAACATGGGGTATTCTGCACCGATTGCTTGCGCAGCATCCTCAATCACCGGCAGTCCATATTGCTCCGCCAGTTTCATTATTGCCGCCATGTCGGCGCACTGCCCATATAAATGAACAGGGATAATCGCCTTAATTTCCCGTTTCTTATCAGCTGCGAGAATCTCACTTATTTTTGCCGGATCAATGTTAAAGCTTACAGGGTCAATATCGGCAAAAATAGGGATTGCACCAAGTCTCAGGATGCCCCCCATGGTCGCAAAAAACGAGTAGGGTGAGGTTAAAACCTTGTCCCCTGGACCTATCCCCAAAGCCATCAAACATACCAACAGGGCATCGGTACCGCTTGTAACTCCAATCCCGTGCGCCGCACCGGAGTATTCGGCAATTTCGCGTTCGAGATTTTCAACTTCCGGCCCCTGAATATACCGAGTCGACTTAATAACACGGGTTACCGCAGCAATAAGATCATTTTCGAGATAGCTGAGCTGCACCTGAAGATCAAGCAATGGAACTTTCATAATAACTTTGGGGTTAGGGGGTCTTTCAGGTTTGTCTGATGGCGGTGCAATACCTACCAGGGAAGAGCGAATAACTCGTCAGGGCGTAGAACTTATTACAATCTTTTCTCCATCAAAATAATCAATAATATCTGGCATTTCCGCCTCAAGATACTTTTTCATCTTTTTCAGCAGATTAACCTCTATCTGGCGCACTCGCTCTCGGGAAATTTCGAAGCGATCGGCAATATTTTGTAGAGTAAGCGGCTCATCAGTCAATAAGCGTTTTTCGAGGATCATTTTTTCTTTGTCGTTGAGTTTATCCTTGAGGATTTCGATAAGCTCTGTAAGTTTCACTTTGATCTCTTTACCAGCCACCATGGATTCAATGCCGGGGCCATCGCTGGGCAGAAAATTCTTCTGTTCATCCTCTGAATCTGCTCGCACCGGACTCTCAAGGGAAACATCCCAGTTATCCATGCGCTGCCCCATCTCAACAACCTCACGCTCCTTGACGTTTAATCGCTCCGCCAATAATTTTGGCTCAGGGTTAAACCCTTGACCTTCAAGAAGTTTACGTTCTTTGTTGAGACTGAAAAACAATTTTCTTTGGGCTTGAGTGGTGCCGATTTTCACCAACCGCCAGTTGTCCATTATAAATTTAAGGACATATGCTCTTATCCAATAGGCGGCATAATATGAAAACTTGACTCCTCGATAGGGATCAAATTTTTTCGTCGCTTGCACCAAACCGACATTGCCTTCCTGGATAAGATCCATAAAATTTTGCATCCAATACTTTTGGAAATCCATGGCAACTTTAACAACCAGACGCAGATTGGAGCTGACAAGCCGATATGCAGCATCTTGGTCTCCCTGCTCTCGAAATCTGATAGCCAGCTCATCTGTTTCTTCCCGAGTCAATAACTCATATTGGCTGATTTCCTGTAGATATCGGTGGAGTGCCGGATTACTAAGTGCCGGCAGGTTTTCCTCGTCAGATATTGCAACAAGAGAATTGTCGTAAGATTCGTCGATGTCGCCAACTTCGGTTTCAAGTTCCGGGTCATCGAGTGGATCTATATCTATTTCAGGGTCCAACATGTTGTTTTTATTCATCAACTGCAATCTCCCGAATTTGTGCCAGAAAATTTTATAAAGATCATAATCTTACCTTAGTTAAACGAAAGTGCAATCATATTTTGATAGGTAGCATTTGGCACTTAAATCAACTTTGCCGAGTTTCGTTTGTATCCTTTGTCTTCTAATTTCAAGAATTTTATTTTAATCATTGATTATATATGCTAAATGTTCAAGGTTCTCCACTCTACAATCCAAACTGCAGGCAGCAATCTTTCCTGTTACCGTTGAGCATTCTTCCTAACTAATGAAAAATATAAGAAATTTCAGCATAATTGCGCATATTGATCACGGCAAATCTACCCTCGCAGACAGGATGATTCAATTTTGCAATCTTGTCACTGACCGGGAATTCAAAGATCAGCTCCTCGATAACATGGAA